>CAZOHX010000269.1:0-4753 GCA_964579315.1 uncultured Saprospiraceae bacterium | reverse complement strand
TTCATTACACCTTCTTGCTGCATAGGGAAGACCATCATCTCCTATAGCAACTTGTGCTGCGATTATTATTATTGTATTTGCCTTGCCACTGTAAAACCTAAATCCTCCAGCATGTGTTACTCCATTGGTTCCAGCGTACCATCTACTCTCAGGTACGTCTTTTTTTGCACATACCAGTCCATGCTCGCCTGTTTCATCAAGCCAAAAGATTATGCCACCTTGTGCATAATCGCCTATTTGGTATTTGTGCTTACTTATTACATTATTAGTAATTTCTATACCATCACCTGCGGTATAAACATTTACGCTATCCTGAAAACTCCCTCCATTGCTTAAAGTAACAGTTGAACCCGTTCTGCTAATAGTTTGGTCGCCAGTATTTGTTCCGCTTAGATTATTTAATTTGGTAATGTCTGAAGATGTGATATTTGCAGCTTGACTTGCAGTAAAAACAGGGTCAGTTTCTGTTATATCACCTGCAACAAATCCCAAGTCGGCAATACCCGCAGAATCAATATGAGTATCCGTATCAACCGTATGGCTGTTCCAATTAGTGGTATCTGTTGCTGTAATTCCATTAGCGATAGACGTGGCAAAAACAGGGTCAGTTTCTGTTATACCCCCTGTAATGCTTTCCGCTGTTTGTGCATGCAATGCATATGGTACGCTCAAAAGTTGGCTTGTTCCAGAGATAGTATAATTACTGCCACCATTTAAATCGGTTTCTGTTTTGATAAAATAAGTATCACTGCCCCAATCAATGGTGCTAAAATCACCACTTACCACGGTGCCTGCTCCTATTTCTAAACTTACTAATCCGTTAGCATTTGTAGTCGGAAATTGACGCTCTACGTAAACAGCAGTACCTGTTACATCTCCTTTTAGGACACTTATTTGCATACCTACGGAGCCAGAAGTCACCAATTGATTATTTGAGTTTCGAATTACCGCTTGATAACTCATTTTTTGGGGTGCTTGTGCAAATATACTTGCAGTCATCAATATTGCTGCAAACATTGTAATTATTCTTTTCATTTTTATTTAGTTTTTTATGATTTTAAATGTTTTTAATAATTGGTTGTTTTTCAATACGCTTAAAAAATAAGTAGCCACGGGTTGATTTTCTAAAGTAATACTTGTGTTGTTGCCGTTGATTTCTTTATTTTCAAGTATTTTTCCATTCATATCGGATAGTTGGTAACTCATATTTGCACTACCATCCGTTTTTAAGGTTAAATAATTGGCAGTAGGATTGGGATAAACCGATAGATCTAACTGAATAGATGTTTCGTGAATCCCTACTGTCGTAAAAATCTCAAAGGCTTGTTGTACCCCTTGGGCTACACTACCCTCATCAGATGTTTGAGTAGTATAGGCCAATTGACCAACGGTATAACTTACAGAGCCCTCTGCTCCTGTTGCCATCCCCCCAGCAGTAGGCAGGCCTTTCTGTGCATAAAGTCCTCCAAAACAAAGGAGTAAAATCACAAAACTTGTCATTGTTTTTTTGTATTTCATAAGCGGTTTATTTTATGGTTTAAAAAAATTAATTTATTTGTAAATCATTGAGTGTACCCTATTCCAAGACTACCTTGCCCCGAAAATATTCTTCTCCCGAATATCCTTGTATTAAATATACACCATTGACAAAACTACTCATATCAATATGGAGATTTGATTTCCCTGAAAAAGATTCAGTTACAAGTTTTTTTCCATAGATATCGTAAATGGTATATTGACCAGGTTTTTTATTTGGGAGATTCATATTTATAAAATCATGTGTCGGATTAGGTTGAATTTTCATCATTTGGTAGGTCACCTGTCGAGTAGGTAGGATTTCAAATTCCCAACCAGACACATTGCCTTTATCCATAGAGTTATAGGCAATAAATCGAGCTCCACCTTCTCCTTTTAAATCTTTTAATTCCAAATATTTACAAATAACTTCTCCATTATGTTTAGTAATAGTTGCTGGCACTTGATTTTCTGAACTATGGATGAAAATAGTTTTATCTTCCGTACCATCTGCGATTAAATTTTGTACAGTTACACTTGATTTTGGTGAAATTGTAATTTCCTTTCCTACTTCAAAAACCAAAGAATCTACAATAACGTCACTATTCAAAAATCCGATATAACTTGGATCTGAAAACTTCAATTTCCCAAGCCATACATTTACAGACTTTGGCTGATTCAAATGTAGTAAATTGAATTCTCGTTGACATTCAATTGTACCGCCAACCCCCGCAATAGTCAAACTATCTCCATAACCATACAAAACCAAATCTAAAGTATTTAGGGTAGAACTGCCCAAATTCAATGTTTTGGGATAGTGTGAATAGAATCGCATTTCATCACTCAATTTGACATTATTATCTTGAGTTGAAATTACACCCTTTTCTAAGAAAATTGAAGTTGCATTGATATCCGAATCCAATAGAATTTCTCCTTTTGATTGGGCATAAACCACCATAGAATTTCCAAATCCATTATCTTTACCTGTCGATATATGGTGCTCATCATTACCTTTTATCCTTAATTGAAAAATGGTAGCATCTACTTTTTCAGTAAACAAACAATCGCCATAAATAGTCAAGTTACCATCTATAAACTTAAAAATTTCTGGCTGTGCAACCAGTGTCCAATCCAAGCTATGGATAATAATGTCTTCGTGTACTGAAACGATTTGATTAGCCTGTGAAAAGGAATTTTCGTCAAAAAATACATTATCAATTTGAC
Source organism: uncultured Saprospiraceae bacterium (assembly GCA_964579315.1). Classification (GTDB taxonomy): domain Bacteria; phylum Bacteroidota; class Bacteroidia; order Chitinophagales; family Saprospiraceae; genus CAMZLN01. Next base: position 2,014 of record CAZOHX010000269.1, on the reverse strand, counting down.
CTGGCAATTCATCATAGTAGGTATTTCCACCAGAAGTTGTTGCCCAATGGCTCAATTCTGACCAATCTCCATTGCCTCCTACCCAATAGAAATTTCTTGGTTGTGGTTTCAAAATATTCCATCCTGTATTATTTCCCAAATCAACGGATCTTTCGGCATTAAATGTAGCACCTCCAGTAGCAATTTGATCTTGAATATTGACATATTTTGCATTTACAATACCCGATGATTTTGTCCAAGTACTCTGTTCTCCATCTTTTTTTGATTTAATGGTAATAAACTGGTTTGCTGTTCCAACTGCGGTTATGTCACCTAGGATAGTTTGATTACTTCCTGCTACAAATTGAGCGACTGTTCCTGGCATCAATTTCAAATTATGTATAGTATTATTACCTTTTACGGTTACCATTTTATCTAAAACGACATCATTGAAACTATAATCCGCTCCATAGAATGAGTGAGATACAATTATGGTAGATGAATCTGCATGAAAATCCACAGGAGTAGTGTAAGTATTGATTTCAAAAGTACGCGCATCAATTTTAGAATCTCCTAAATATACCGTTGAATAACCTGTAAAAGTTATCCCCCTTTGCTTTGCCGTAATATCATTACCATTGGAATAAAAAGTACCCGAATTCATAAGCAAAGACCAACAATTTAAATCAGATTTTAGTTGATAAGTTCCTCCATCTAATTCTATTTCCTGAAATACCGTGAAATCAGGAAAAATCATATCACTTTCATCGATTGCACTTAAATATAATTTTGGAATATGTGGCTCTAGTCCACTCCAATCCAAATCTCCATTAATAGTAACTGAATACTTACGACTAGTCTCTAATTTCGCCATTTTTGTTACATCATTCGTTTTAAAATCATGAACAACTACAACCATATCTATCTCAACTTTTTGACCGAATGAGGTAAAAGAATTTTCATCAAAAATTATATTATCAAACTTACTTGGAAGGGCTGTATATTTATCTGTGCCACCAGATTCTGTTGCCCAATGATTTAAATCAGACCATTTTCCACCATTGCCAACCCAAAAATAATCAAGTGGGGGAATTGCCATAAAATTCCAACCATCATTATTTCCATTATCTACCCCAGGATTGGCATTAAATGTAGCTCCACCAGTAGCATGTATATTTTGTAAAGTCAAATAAGGAATATTGACTTCTCCCGAATCTTGTTCTATCGTTGCAAACCCTGATTCAGAATTACAAATCATAGATAACGGTAAGGCTTTGGTGGAATTGGATGATAATTGTTTGCATTTCAAAACAGCTCCCTCATCAAATTCATTGCTAACATTGGGTTCATTTACATCCATCAAAATATGATTAAAATTTCCTTTCCCTGAAATGTGAACTGAATTTTTTAAGACCAAATCATTGTAAAGTAAAGTATTAAAATTGTCGTCATTTAATTTTAAAAACCCTCCTTCAACATACAATGTTGATCCTTCAGAATTGTAAGTCCCTTTTGCTCCACTGTCAAACCATGAATAACATCTCAAATTGCTATTTTCCAAATTTATATTTCCATGATTATCTTCCAATAGCGAAATAGCTCCTGTCACCGTAATATCATGTCCATTGGAGTTGAAATCTCCATATTGGAGTCGAAAACTTTGAACTTCAAGGTCATTTTCCAAGATGTAGCCCCCTGAACAAGCAATCCCGATACTCTGTACAAATACACCTGCTGTATTAATTGTGGCATCATTTTCCACAGATTTTAAATAGATTCCCCATATATCATAATGCACATCATTTTGCAATTTAAGAGAACCATAAACATATAATGATTTTGAATGAGCATTAAAAGATGGTTGATGCAATACGTTACTCCATGTCCATGATTTGGTAACTGCATAAATAGTTAATACAACTTCTTGATCATCCATCGTAAATGAATTTTCATCAAAAATAACATCATCAGCTTTACTAGGGATTCTATCCCAAAAAGTATTGCCTCCAGAGCTAGTTGCCCAGTGATGTTCATA
>CAZOHX010000268.1:3616-4810 GCA_964579315.1 uncultured Saprospiraceae bacterium | reverse complement strand
AATGACAATTACTAAAATAAAAAAGGGACTTTAAATCAATTAAAGTCCCTTTTCATATAACTTAGAATAACCCTAATCCAAATACAATTTTTGACCTGGAATAATTACTTCGTTTTTATTTAATTTATTGATTTTATTCAATTGTTCAACCGTTCTATTGTACATTTTCGCAATACTAAAAATCGTTTCATTATCTTGTACAATATGAATATTTCTAATTCCTTTTTGTGGAATGATATCAATGGCTCCTTTTGCCGTAAAGTTATTAGAATAGGATTCTGGAATTTTTACCGCCTTAGGAACAGCATCCCATTTTACGGTTGGAGCAGAAGTAACTGTTCCACCTTTCGCTGTGAATGTTGATTTAGGAGTGATATCATATGATTTTGGAATATCTATACTAGATGATGAAGTTGTATTTTTACTTACATGTAATACTTGACCTATACTTATTATATTTGAAGATAGCCCGTTTATAGATTTTAACGTTGGAATATCAATACCATATTTTTTAGATAATCTGTAAAGTGTTTCTCCTTTTTTAACCGTATGTAATTTAGGACTATTATTAGTAGAAATATAGTTGTAGCTTTTCGGAACTGCCGTAGCGGCTACAATACTAGGTGTAGGAGTAGAAATTGTAGTTGTTGGAGTAGCAATTTCCCCTTTTGAACTGTATGAATAACTGGCTACACTATTATTGTTTGAAATTTTTAATTGGCTACATACTTTGATGATATTATTTCTACCAATATGATTCCATCTTTTTAAGTCATCAATACTTACGTGGTACATTTTTGAAATCCTATAAAGTGTTTCTCCTTTTTGTACAACGTGATGGTTCGCATCTGGAACGATTCCACAGCTGTTAGATGCACTTGGTACAGGTGTATATGTGGGTGTAGCTGGTGTGGATGTGTGTGATGTTGTAGATGTAATTACTTCCGTTGTGGTGGTAGGATACGTTGGAGTTGTTGGTGAAGAAGTCACAACTGGGGAAGTAGTTGTCGGTGTTTTACTACCTTCACTATTGGCTACTCTTAAACCATCGTGATAAGCGATGCCACCATAAACACCTTCGGCTCTTTTGCCTGTTGTCCTATCAAAATAAAATCCTTGATCTAAATCTTTATAAATATCACTTACACTTTTTCCGCTTGCATCTGAAATAACAGTTCCTGATGTTGATGTAGA
>CAZOHX010000268.1:0-3516 GCA_964579315.1 uncultured Saprospiraceae bacterium | reverse complement strand
GTAGATGTAGGAGTTGAAGTTAATGGGTCTCCTGTGGTAGTATTTTCTTCTTCAGGCTTGTAATTAGACTTTAAATAATCTACATATCCATTACAGACAGCATCCATGTATTTATCCAATGGAATATGATTGATTGTTTTTAATAAATATTTGCTGCTTACCGATTTATTTTTGTCTTCTGTTCGGATTTTACTAATCAATCCAATATCAGGAACTAAAGTCAATTGGGTGTAAATTTTACTTCTTTTTCGTTTAGAAGCTTTAAATAAGTATTTGCTTGGACAGTAATTGTCATCACGGTTATCAAAATAGACTCTATTTTTAGAATCTTTTGATGCGAAATTCTTTTTTCCCCACTTTTCGGTGGTAGAATAGTTGTATGCAAATGTTGCATCAGGACTTGAATAGCCCAATTCTGAGTTGGTACTAAAAAAGTAAACAGCTCTGTGTACTTGTTGAATGTGGTATCCTGTTCCATCAGCGGAAGGAATGACCATGAATACTTTTTGGCTTTTTGTATTGATTTTTCTAGCAAAAAGTTCGTTGTATTGAATATCTCCACAATATTTTGTGGATTGAGGTGCATTAGAAGTTTGATCTGTTTTTAATTTTCCAACTTCAAGAATAATGCGTTCATTATCGTTGATTTTTACAGAATAAGATTGGAAATTTTCTTTGATTTGTCGAGTTGAATTTTGCATAATCTGCTCATATTCATAGGATTCCATGCATGAATCATCGAAGAAGATATAAATTTCTTTTCCAAATAGATTTCCCGCCAATAGCATCAAGGCGATACTAAAAAACAATGCTGATTTTCTCATTTTTTTAATTTTTTATTATGTGAATCGTTTTCATTTCATTATTAATAACGAAAGAACATAGTGTAATATTAGAGATAAAGGTAAAATAAATCCTTGTGAATCACAAAGAATTACGGGAAATTGAATATTTTAATATGAAAATGTAGGTAAATTGGGGTTTGGGAAGCGAAAAGTTATTGCGATTTGGAATTCTAAAAAAATATTACTAAATTCGCATAGTAAAAACAACCCAAAGATGAAAGGACGTTCTATTAAAATCTATATTGTTGCAATATTATTAGTGGGAAGCTTATCCGCTAACTATTTTATTGACCAAAAGTTGAATCCAGCTACGGATACTTCTGTCAATGTTGAAGTTGTAGTGCCATCAGATGATATCGTTGATGAAGAGCAATCTACTTCATATAAGGTACTTGATTTGCAACTCATCAGTACTATTCTTGATAAAATTATTGAAATTTCTGATATTTTTTGATTATTTGATTTGGTGAAAAATTCCATTAAAGGGGAAAAAACTAATTTTGAAGTTAATTAACAATTAACAATTAAAAAAGTACCGCATCAAGCCTGCAACACTCATCCAATTGGGATTAGCTTTTTGATATTGATTAATTTCGTCTTTATTTAATCCCGCTTCTATTAATTGTTGTCTTGTAAATGCTTCAAATTTAGGAATCGTTTCTTCTATACTTTCTTCATTTTCATAGGCTATTTTTATGAAATCCGCCCATGCAATTAAGGTCTTTTTTAATTGATTGAGATGTGCGTCTTTTTCTGAAACTTTATCAAAATGAGTAAGAAATAAGGTATGGACATCCAAATTTTGAATTAAATCAATGGAGGTCATCCAATCTTCAATATTGATATCGGGTGGGGGACATGGTGGCTGAACAGGTCCTTTCCCAATTTTTACACCACCAACATCTCCTGTAAATATTATCTTTTGAATTTGATAGGCTATGTGATGAATCGCATGACCAGGTGTGTGATGAGATATGATTTTTCGATCTCCTATTTCAATGATTTGACCATCTTCCAAAATGGTGATTTTGTTTTCATCAATAGGCTCCATTTTGCCCCATAAACTATCCATTTGATCCTTATAAATTCGTTTGGCAGAAGCCATCAAACGCTCTGGATTGGCTAGGTGTCGTGCTCCTTTTGGATGAACATAGATTTGAGCCCCTAATTTTGCCATGGCCCAAGCTGAACCTGCATGATCTAGATGAATATGTGTCAAAAAAACATGTTTGATATCTTCTATCTGAAAACCTGCTTTTTGAATGGCGGATTTTAAGGTTGGAAAGGTAGAGTACGGGCCTGTTTCAAATAAAATGGGCCCATGTGATGTTTCTACTAAAAAGGAAGCAATTGTTTTTTCAATACCCATGAATTCCAAATCTAAAACATGTACTTTGGGTAACGATTTCACCTTATATCCGTTTAAAAAATCTTTGGTTTTCATTCGTTTTTTACCACGAAGTTGCAAGTCTAAAATATTAACATACCCATCTGTTGTTGCTATTTTGAAATACTTTTTGTTGTCGGAATGGATACTTCCAGTAGGATAATCATGAGGAATTACTTCTTTTTCTGCTTTATAAATTTTTAAATTCTGTCCATCAATTGTAGTCCATGCGGTTGGAAATGGACTCATCCCTCGGATAAAATCGTGTACTTTTTGAGTAGATTGATTGAAATTTATTTTTGCCGTTGCGGTATATATTTTAGGTGCTTTGGTCGCCTTAGTATCATCTTGTTGGATAAATTTGACATTGCCTTGCTCCAAATCTTGGACGGTCTTTAGCACGACATCTGCTCCTAACAGCATCATCTTGTCATGCACATCACCCGTAGTATCATTTTTACCAATGGGGAGCTTTTCTTGATAAATAATATCTCCTTCATCGATGGCGTGTTTCAATCGAAAAGAAGTAACCCCAGTTTCTTGCTCACCTTGAATGACGGCCCAATGAATAGGTGCTGCTCCTCGATATTTTGGAAGCAAGGACCCATGTAGATTGATTGTGCCTAATGGGGGCATGTCCCAAACAACGACTGGTAACATTCTAAACGCAACCACGACTTGTAAATCTGCTTTTAAATCACGTAATGCGGCTATAAATTCAGGTGCTTTAAGGTTTTTGGGTTGTAAGACATTCAATCCTTTAGCCATTGCATACTTTTTGACATCAGATTCTATGAGCTTTTTCTTATTTCTGCCTCCATATTTATCGGTTGCGGTGATGACTCCTACGATATCATACCCTGCCTGTACTAATTTGTCTAAAGAAGCTACTGCAAATTCGGGCGTCCCCATAAAAATGATTCTTAATGCCATATTTTTCTGTTTTGGCAAAAATAGGTTTTTTTGTTGAAAAATGATGCTTGGTTATATTCAGCATTTCTTTTTTGGGGAAGTAATTTTGTGATTTTGGTCAAATCGTGGAAAAAGCTATGCTAAATCATCTGGATTTAAGGTGGGTTAAAAAAAACTGAGTATGTGATAAAAAGTGGGATTTGAAGTAGCTCTTGCGAGCAAAAGTAGGTGGACATATGTATTTTAGTGTTTATTGTTTTAACTTTCAGCTTATACAGTAAAATTGTATCTCCCACTATTTGTCAAGCACTCAAAAAAACTGTAAAAAAAAATATTGGAATCTTATGTGAATGGCAAAAGCGATAAAAATGT
>CAZOHX010000267.1:0-4811 GCA_964579315.1 uncultured Saprospiraceae bacterium | reverse complement strand
TTGACTGTTATATTGTTATTTTTTAGCTTATTGATATACTGTAACTTTGTATCTAATCTATCATTTATTACAATGTCTGGTTTATAATGAAGAATATCATCCACGATATTTTCATGCTTTTGAATAAAAACAGGGTAATTATTTGACTCGATTTTTTCTTTAGCCAATTGACTATCTTTATCAACTAAAAACAAAACAGAATGATTTAATATGTCATTTGCAACCAATAATGTATTATAAACATGTCCTAAACCAACAATATTATTACCTGTAACAACAAATAGAATTTTCTTTTTCTTTAAATAATACTCACAAATATTCCAGTCCTCATAGGTATCAATATCTATCTCTTCTCCATTTGCTAGGATTGAAAGCTGAGTATTTTCACCTATTCGAGAATTTTCTGAAATAATTGCACTTCTCGTAATTAGAAATGCCCCAGTTTCCGTATAAGTTGGTGTTAAATACTGCCTATTTAAGCGTTCTGTATAGTTTGGAACAAATTTACCATTTTCTTTTCTCCAAGACAAATGAGTACTATCTTTTGCTGCTATAACGGTATCTATATCCTTATTGGCAATTAGTAATTCAATTGCACTATCCAAAGATTGATATGACAAGAGAGGAGAAGTGGGTTGCATGGTAATAATAATATCATATTGAGTTTTCGAACTAAATTCTACACTTCTATAACAATCGTAGATAACAGGATCAAGCGTTGTTTTATCATCAGCAATATTTTGATTCCGCTTATATACTTTTGCTCCAAATTTTCTTGCAGTATTCAATATTTCATCATCATCACTAGAGACGAAACAATCCGTTACATATTTTGATTGTAAGGCCGTAGATATTGCATAATAAATCAATGGCTTTCCATTCAATAATCTTAAATTCTTTCTTGGTATCCCTTTGGAGCCTCCTCGGGCTGGTATTACTACTAATACGTTAGGTATCATATTGTTTTTTTTAACATATCATCTTCGATTAACAAACGTTTTCAATAAGTTTCTTTTGGAATTTCAAAATACTATAGACACTCTTTATTTTCACTTATTCTGCTCAATCATTTGTATATCCATCCATAACCCCCTCCAAAACCTCCACCACCTTCATCCCCTCCAAAGCATTCGTCTTCACAACGCCTCCGTTCCGCAATACCCCAACCACATTCTCAAACACATACCCATGATTATTCGCAGACCCTTTATATCCACCATAATCATTTGCAGAATTAGAAGCTTTCAATTCAGGCATTTCATAACCCTTAATATTACAATACTCCACTTTATCCATATACTGTCCACCTATTTTCACAGATCCATTTTCTGCAATTATCGTCATACTACTTTCCAAATTTTCAGACCAAACGGCAGTAGAATAGTTTATAGATCCTTGTCCACCATTTACAAATTCAAAAATCACATTGCCTGTATCTTCAAATTCTACGGAATGCTGGTGCGCAAAGTTATTAAAAATAGTTTTAATATTCTTTATATCTCCAAATAACCAATATAACAAATCTATAAAGTGTGAAAACTGGGTAAATAGCGTCCCGCCATCCAATTTTTTTGTGCCGTGCCAACTATGTTTTTTGCCGTCTTTAAAATAATATCGATCATCTCGATTCCAATAGCAGTTCAATTGCACACTATATATATCACCTAACAGATTTTGATCCATCACTTCTCGTATCCATTGTGAAGGTGGAGAATATCTATTTTGCATGACAACAAATACTTGTTTAGATACTTTAAGGGATTCAAAAATTATTCTTTCAGCATCTACTTTTTTCAATGCCATTGGTTTTTCAATGACCACATGTTTTTTAGCCTTCAAACCTAGTATTGCTTGTTCCGCATGCAATCCATTGGGTGTACATATATTCAATACTTCAAAATCTAAATCCGATTCTATCAAATCTTGAATGTTATTGAAATAAGGTACACTCAAATTTTCTAGCCCTAATTCTTCTTTTGGTATTAGGTCACAAATAGCGGCCAATTCACAATCTGGATTTCTCTCTATCATTGCGATATGGCGTTTCCCAATGTGTCCAATTCCTACTATGGCAAATTTTATTTTACTCAAGCAGTTTTCGTTTTTATACTTTTCACAACTGATCCATTTTTCAAAAGATACTCTTCCTTAGTTTCTTTACAAATAGCCACTCCATTGTCATTAAAATCTAAACGGTGTCCATATTCGCTCACCCACCCTATTTGTTGAGATGGATTTCCTACGACTAGTGCATAGTTGGGAACTGATTTTGTTACGACTGCTCCTGCTCCTATAAATGCATATTCTCCTATATCATTTCCACAAATTATGGTCGCATTAGCACCTATTGATGCTCCTTTTTTAACTACCGTTTTCAAAAATTTATCTTTGCGATTTACTGCACTTCTTGGATTAATCACATTGGTAAATACCATAGATGGTCCTAAAAAGACATCATCTTCGCAGATTACTCCTGTATATATCGAAACGTTGTTTTGTACTTTCACATTATTTCCCAGCTTTACTTCGGGCGAAATCACTACGTTTTGTCCGATGTTGCACTTCTTCCCTATTTGGGAATTGGTCATGATGTGGGAGAAATGCCATATTTTGGTTTCTGCTCCGATTTTGCAGTTATTATCTATTATTGAGGTTGGGTGGACGAAATAGTTTCTATCAAGTTGAGAAGTTGAGTCGATTGTCTTAGCGACAATCTTGTTGAGAAGGTGAGTTAGTTCCTTCTCAGATTGAACTTCCGTCTCAGATTCTATATGCGATTGAGTATTATACAGTGCTTCAGGTTCTTGAATTTTATTTAGCTGCGATTTTCTCAATGAATTTATTTGTGGCGATAAATTTTTAATAAAATATTTTATATCTTTTAGTTGTTGAGCACTAATATAACCAAGTTGCTCAGAAACTACACATTGACTATAAACTTCTAATAGGCTACTATATGCAATATTTGTAAATTTAGCTTGATCTTTTCCCGAAATTCTTCCACTTCCTTCAGCAATATTCGAAGAGATTGAAATCGATGCTCTTCTCAAATGTGAGATTAAGCCGTATTTTTCATCATCTGGAAATTGTTTGGTAATGGCATAAATAACTGTTACTAAATCACATGCCGATTTCCAAACTCTTAATTTTTCAAAACTAAATTCGTACATTTATTTATTTTATTTCAACTGGTTCTTACGGAGGGAGAAGTTGAGTCAGAATTGCCAATGCAATTCTTAGTTGAGAAGTTTAGTTTCTTTACCAACAAGCTCCTTATTCAAAAAGTAAATTCTATTTATAAACAAAATCCAACTCAACTCCTAACCTAGATTGTCACTAAGACAATCGACTAACCTGCTCAACTTTATTTTCAAAAGGCAAATTCGCATCTCACTTCTAAACTATTGATTCACATCTAATTAGCTAACCTTTTAAACAGTTCCCATTTGATGGGAACGACTCACCTTCTCAACTCAATAATCAAAAAAACTAACCACCCCATCCACAATATACCCCAATAAATCATCATCCATCTCCGTATGAATAGGCAGCGACATCACTGATTCACAAAGCATTTCAGTCACAGGCATATCGTGACCATCATAAAACGGAGCATACGCTTCTTGCTTATTCAAAGGAATTGGGTAATAAATCATAGCTGGAATTCCCTTTGCTTTAAGATGTGTAATTAAATCAGAACGCCTACCATCTTTAATTTTCAAAGTATATTGATGAAAGACATGCGTTGAAAAATCACTACGAAATGGAATTTCAAGACCATCTATATTTTTAAATGCATTATCATAAAAAGATGCTGCCTTTTCTCTTGCAGCACAGTATTCATCCAAATGTGGTAATTTTATATTTAAAACAGCCCCTTGAAATGCATCCAATCTTGAATTCACACCAATATATTTATGATGATATTGTTTGTTTTGACCGTGATTAGCAATCATCTTTATCTTTTCAGCGAGTTGATCATCATTGGTAAAAATAGCTCCACCATCTCCATAACAACCTAGATTTTTTGACGGATAAAATGATGTACAGCCAATATGTCCAATCGTTCCTGTTTTTCGGATTGTACCATTTGCAAATTTATAATCTGCTCCTATTGCTTGTGCATTATCTTCTACTACAAAAAGGTTATGCTTTTTCGCAATAGCCATGATAGATTCCATTTCCGCACTTTGTCCAAAGAGATGAACGGGTACAATGGCTTTCGTTTTATTGGTAATCGCTTTTTCAATTATATCCGCAGTAACATTAAACGAATTTGGATCAACATCAATCATCACAGGTTTTAATCTAAGCAATCCAATAACTTCCGCAGTGGCAACGTAGGTAAAGGCAGGAACAATAATTTCATCTCCTGGTTCTAAATCCAACGCCATCAATGCGATTTGCAAAGCATCTGTACCATTTCCACATGAAATAACATGTTTACAGCCTAAATATTCCGCCAAATTCTCTTCAAATTTTTGAACTTTAGGTCCTTTTATAAACCAAGAGGAATCAATTACTCCTTGAATTTCCTTGTCTATTTGTCCTTTTAATTTATTGTATTGACCCTTAACGTCAACCATTTGGATATTCATATTTTTAATTTCCATTTATTAATTTTAAAAATTAGGGAGAAGTTGAGTCAGAATTGCCAATGCAATTCCTAGGTGAGAAGTTTAGTTGCTATGCTAACATGTACCTAGTAATAAAGTAAATTCTATTCATGAATAAAATCCAACTCAACTGCCTACCTTTGGGTAGGTAAACCCACCTAGATTGTCGCTAAGACAATCGCCTAACCTTCTCAA
>CAZOHX010000266.1:0-4812 GCA_964579315.1 uncultured Saprospiraceae bacterium | reverse complement strand
TGGGAATCCATACCATTTGGTAGGCAGGGTCGGATAGTGCCGTAGCTACGCTACTAATCTTTTATCCATAGCCCAAAGGGCAATGGATATTGCCGTGGCTTTGCCACTATGTCAGGCTAGTGTAACAATGGAATAATATAAAACCGATAGTTATTAACTATCGGTTTCTACAAACACGTTAAACACAAAGTTCTGTTTTTTTCTATACAGCTGCAAAATTACTCCTGCATCATGTTTTTGAGTCTTAGACTATTCTAATTATTCCTTCAAAACTCTAACTTGATAAAAGTCATTTCCACGCTTAATTTTCACAAAATAGACACCTGAATTCAATTGAAACATTGGTATTTCTAAAATTTCATGTCCATTTTCAAAAGCAGCAGTTTCAACCATTTCTCCAAGCGAATTGTATATTTCATAATTACCTTTTTGTGTATTGGTAGTTTCAATAAAAATACGGTCATTGGTTGGATTTGGATATGACTTTGTATTCGTATAAAAAGGAGAACTCGTTGAAACTGGTCCAAAAATCCAGCCCGTCACATTACCTAAATTTGTTGAATTTGTAGCATAAAATTTCGCTCCACCTAAACCTTCAATATCTTGTAATTCTAAATATTCCCCATGCACTTCTCCAGATACTTGTTTAATAGAACATTGAATTCCAGCTTCCTGACTGTGTATTTTTATAGGTTTACTTTCATTTCCTTTTGCTATCAATTCTGAAACTGTCATTTCCAAATCTTTGTCAATGGATATCTCCTTACCGGGATCTATTTCCAATATTCCAATTTCAATGTCTGATTTAATTGAACCCACAATATCTGGATTCACGAAATGAACCTTTTTAATATCAATATTTAAAACATTACTACTTTTTTTGCTCGCAGTAAAATATTTTTCACAAAAGACTGTGGCCTGTCCTGCATTGATGGTTAAACTATCATTGTAAAGTGCAAATTCAAATCGACTTGCATAATAATCAGTTGTTCCTAGATTTATATCTTTCTTTCGCAAACTTGAAAAAACGGTATTCGAAACATGCAGTTCGTTACCATTTGTATTGACTGTTCCATGTTTATACTCGATTTTATCGGTATTTATAGCAGAATTAATATCCCATATACCATCTCCATCAAACGTAATTATGGTAGCATCTCCCAAATTGCCATCTTTTCCAGCTTCAAATTCATGCTCTCCGTTTCCCAAAAAATTGATAAACTTAATATTTGGAGTTATTTTTTCACCAAAAATCAAAGAGCCATATACATTTAACTTTATAACCAATCCACCTCCCAAGGTTACATTGTAAGCAACCTTTGACCAATCCATCGTATGAAAACTTAAATCTGATAATGTTGGAATCGTTACAGTCTGATTGTCAGCTGAAAAAGAGTTCTCATCAAAAATCACATTATCCAAGATACTTGGCACCTCGTTATAAAGTGTTGTACTACCCGATGATATTGCCCAATGGTTTACATCCATCCAGTCCCCAGAACCCCCAATCCAATAAAAATCTCTAGATGCTTTTTTAATAATATTCCATCCCATATTATTTCCCAAATCAATGGATTTATCGGCTGTAAATGTTGCTCCACCAGTGGCTATATTATCTTTAAGCACCAAATAATTTCCAGTGATTGTTCCTGATGCTTTTGCTAAAGTTGTTGGACTTCCTTCTGTTGTAGATGAAAGATGAATATAGTCTGTTGATGTACCATTTAAAATCAATTCATCCGTAATCGTTTGTGTTTTTCCAAATTCAAACTTTGCATCTGTTCCTGGAAGTATTTCTAAAATAGAAAAAGTATTATCACCGTATATACGTCCTTTATCCTTCAAAATAATATGATGATAAGTGGTATCTCCACCTTTAAAAGACCCTGAAACCATGATCGTAGATGTTCCTGCATTTATAGTAGGTGTACTTAATCTCATTACTTCAAAAATTCGGGTCTCAATTGTAGAAGATCCTAAATTCAATACATTATCTTCATATATACTTAAATTAAAACCAATATCAAGATTATAGTCATTTGTATTCAAAACACCGCCATATACATACAAATGTCTGATTTTAGCATCTGTCACGAAATTATAATTTCCGCCCCCTATTAGCTTCACTACCTTCACTTCATTTTCACCAAAATTTAATGATGCCTGATGCACACAATCAATTTGTATGTCCACGCGATTGCACTGAACTTTCGTTAAATTTATATCCCCATTTACAATAAGTTCAACATTAGTTTCTCCTGTTAAGTTGAATTCATCATCACTTGTTGAAATAAAATTATTAATCGAAAGATCCATACCTATGTTCACATTTTGATTTGGTAGAGTAAAGGAATTTTTATCAAAAAAAACATGATCAAATTTGGTAGGCAGACTTGTATATTTTGTTGTGCCACCCGATGTAGTAGCCCAATGAGATAGATCAGACCAATCCCCTTCGTCACCGACCCAATAATAATTATATGGTGTGATTTCAGTAAAAATCCATCCATCATTATTGCCATTATCTATTCCTGGATTTGCATTAAAAGTGGCTCCACCTTCACCATGAATATCTTTCAAACTCACATAAGAAAGATTAATCTCACCTGAATCTTTTTGTATAGTTGCGTATCCTGTACCTTTGGCGATATACATAGAAAATGGATGAACCTTATCGGAATTGGCAGTCAATTCGTTACATCTTATAGTTGCTCCACTATCAAATATAAGTTCTGCCCCTATGTCTGTAACATTCACCGAAATTTTATTAAATATACCAGATCCTTGTATTTTCCCTTTGTTTTCAAAAACCACATTATTATATATCACCTTTCCGTAATTTCCATCTTTTATTAAAAATGTATTAGTGGAAATGGTTGAAGTACCAGTATTGATATCAGCATTAAAACCACTATCTTCCCATCTAGAGCAATGTATAAATGAGCTCCCCAAATTTACGGTCGGGGATCCAGTTATTCGAAATCGATTCAGATTAATATTGTAATCATTTGTAGTAAAAGCACAATTTGATAGCCATATTACGCTAGCTGATAAATCATCCAATAATTTAAACTCTGCACTTCCATATAAGTAAATATTCGCTCCAAAAGTTGCTCCATTGGATTGAATTGTTTCTACTGTATTTTGAGAATCAAACTTTACCGAACTCAATTTATACTGCACTTGACTTTGTAAAACTAAAGAACCAAGTATATCTAATGAATGGTTTTGAGAGTTAAACTCAACTGCTCTTGTGGTCGTCCAAGTCATCGATTTACAATAACTTTTATCATCCAAAACTACAGTTTGTCCATCTTCTGAAAAAGAGTTCTCATCAAAAAAGACATCATCTTCTTTAGTTGGAGATGTTGTATGAAAGGTATTTCCACCTGATGTGGTTGCCCAATGGCTTGCAAATTGTGACCAGTTTCCCGTTCCATTGACCCAATAATATTGAGCCGATGAAATTTGTGTAAAACTAAAAAGGATAGACAAAACAAAGGTTAATTTTAATAATTTTATTTGATTCATGTTGATATATATTTAAAAATGAAAAATGAAAAATATAAATTGTTGTTAGCAATTTCTTGAATTGCTGTACCAAAATTACACCAGTTTCCTTCTTGATGCATCACTAGAACGGGTGATTTTGTTTGAAACTCTAGGTAAATCATCTCATCAAATAAATTTTCAATAAAATTTCGTAATTTCGCTGCAACCATACCTACTATAATGAACGAACTAATAATTTTCGCGATATATTCCGCTTTCTTGATTGCAGTAATGCTGATTGCTGAATTTGCCTATAAATTTTTTAAACTAAATACCGAATGGACTAGGAAAATAGCCCATGTAGGCTCTGGAATAATTGCCTTGACCTACCCATTGTATCATCACACGCATTGGACTGTCTTGGGATTGACGGTTAGTTTTACGATAATTCTATATACTTCTAAGAAATTGGGCTTATTTCAATCCATATTTTCAGTGGAAAGAAAATCTTATGGGGAACTATTTTTTGTTTGGAGTACTTGGTTGCTTTTCATGTTGTATCAATTTTCTGGAAATGTCATTTATTTTTATTTACCATTCAGTAGTGTTGTTTTTGCCGATCCTGTGGCGGCTTTGGTTGGCAAACCATTTCCTATCAAAAAATATACTATTTTTGGGAATACAAAATCGTATGGTGGATCTTTTAGCTTTTTCATCATCAGTTTTGCCTTGTCGTATTTCTATTTATTGAAAATTGGTTCTACAATGAATATTTTGGTTTTTAGCCTAGTACATGCCTTGATTTTGACACTTGTTGAAGCCATTTCTTCCAAAGGTTTGGACAATTTAACAATTCCAATTGCTTCTGTTTTATTTATTTATTTGAATTCTATATTTTAAAAAATGAAACTAATCTGTATCACAGGACTAGACGGATCTGGTAAATCTACGCAAGCAAAACAATTATCAAAAATACTCCCTAACAGCAGGATTGTTTCGGTTTGGGATATCATACGAAAACCTGAATTTCAACCTTGGAGCATTTACAAATCGCCTCCAAATGTGGAGCAATATGTCATGAATTTATCCCCTACGGCTAGGAGTTTATTCGTTTTTCATGCTTTTCACCAAGCCTACGAAAGTGCCATGAAATCTGATGCTGATTATTTGATTTTTGATAGTTATTGGTATAAATATTTGGCTATTGAACGAGCGATGGGTTGTTCTGAACACTTTGTAGATTTTGTAAAAACACAGTATAAAATGCCTGATTTAGTGATTTATCTGGATTTACCCAATGACCAGTTAATTCATAGAAAA
>CAZOHX010000265.1:0-4837 GCA_964579315.1 uncultured Saprospiraceae bacterium | reverse complement strand
AAAGTTAAATCTGTGATAAATTTATCTTTCAAACCTAGTTTATAGGTATTTCGCTCTGTACCATTCTCCGTATAAGACAAAATCACATATTCATAATTGGGTTTTCCCCGTCGTCTTCTTTTACTTTTATCTTTGTAAATTACACCTAATAAAAAAACATTGCCCTTATTATCAATACGATATTTTTCCACTTTAAAATCTTCATCATTAAAAGGCAAACGGATATTTTTCTTCCAAATTGGGTCAAATTGTTGATCATAAACATTAAAAGCAAATTGCTCTGGTTCGCCTTTTTTATATGGTAATTCATTGTAAATCAACACCTTTGAGCTATCCGTAGATAATACGACATCAAATTTGCCCTCATTCATAATATTTCTAGTAGGAATTTCTGCAATTTTCAATAATTTATTAGCTAATTTCAAATTATGATTTATCTTCTGAGCAAATAGATAATTGATTTCCTTTTTTCGATTATGAAAAGATGTAATGACAAACATATCCTTTTTGATTTTCAAGACATCTTCCAACTTTCTTACCTTTCTCTTGTACTTTAAATCAATTTTTTCTTGCTTTTTTAATTTCAAATTAGCATCAAATCTTGAAATGACTAATTTTTCAGCCGAATTTGCTAAATATCGACTCGGAGGCTTAACGAAAATCGAATAATAACCGCCCCCATCACTTTTAATTGGAATCAATTTTTCAAAATAAGCCTTAGCATTATTATAGTCAGGACTCCAAACGACATTAGGTTTCTGTGACCATCCAGCTAAAACGAAAAGCAACCACAAACTTGTGATTAAAGATATTTTTGTAAAATTCATAATTTTGTGTGTAGGTTTAAATCCTGAACGAATTCATTGTACTTTTTTATTGCCTTAAAAATCTATATTTTGAAGTATTCGCACCATCAATATAAGACATCACTTTGAAAACGGTATTCCTTTCCTCAGGCAATCCTTTTTTGTAAACTTCAATAATTTCAGGAGATTTTGCATTGACAAAAAGTTGAATAACCGCAGCAATCCGAAAATCTCGATAAACGCTTTTCACCGTTTCTAGTGCTTTTGTCATTTCGGCTCGTCCCTTGTTTGGGTCATCACTCATTACATCCAGTCCTTTTAAATGATATTGATACATGGCTGTGCGAAACGGAATCACTCTTGGGCTCAACATATGATCTACCATTGTAAACCTATTAATTTTATCCTTTTTGGGTTGTGACCAACCTATGTATTTAGCCTTAGAAGATTCCGATAAATTATTGATGAGTTCCAAGGCTTTAGAAAAATAAGGATCTCCACCTTTATCAGAAAAAGTATCAAAATCAAGTCCCAAAATATAGAGAGAATAAAACGATAAAATAGCAGAAAGATTATCAGAAATCAAACCTTCGGTATATTGGATAGGCTGAAACATCTCATAAGAAAAGCTCACATCATTGTCCCCATGGGTTAAAATTGGTGTTTCATAACTAGATCCAAAGACAGGACGAGTAGCTTGAACAGCCATTTGTGCCTTAAATGAAGTAGCAGACAATTCTTCGGTGATAGTCAATTGCAAGCTACATTTTATTTTTTCTTTATCTTGAAACTCTTCATCCGTCCATTTTTGAGCATTTAAAAAATCCCTAATAGAAGATTCCAATTGCTTAAACAATTTAGGATCAGCAGTTTGTAATTTTGGAGTATTTACAGATACATCCCAAATCAATTCTTGAGCATTGACATGAAAAAGTGTAATTATAAATAAAAATGTCCAAATAAATTTCATAATGTAATTTTGAATGATAAAATGTTGTCAAGCAGAATAATCCACCCAATAGTAACGATAATTTCAAGATACTTATTTAAAATTAAGTATATTTTTATAAAAACGTCTTAGAAAGATAGTTGAAAATATCTTTGGCAACATCATTTTTCGATTTCAAATCAAAATGCTCCATATTTCCTATTCTATCAAAAATTTTAATTTTATTAGTATCTACATTAAAACCAGCCCCTTTATCTCGAAGAGAATTTAATACAATCATATCAAAATGCTTCTTTTTTAATTTTTTTTGAGCATTAGCAGATTCATCATTTGTTTCTAAAGCAAAGCCTATCGTTATTTGATTATTACGCTTAATTTCTCCCAAAGATGCAGCAATATCAACGGTTTTTTCTAAAACGATAGACATCTCTTTGGTTTTCTTTTTTATTTTTTGATTGGCTACATTTTTAGGTTTATAATCAGCTACCGCAGCAGCAAAAACAATAATATCTGCCCAATTGAAATTGGATTTTGTTTGATTATACATTTCTTGTGCGGTTTCAATTTTGATAACATCTATATTGGAATGATTCACCATCAACTTTGATGGTCCCAAAACTAGTTTGACCGTCGCTCCCCTTTGTACAGCTTCTTCGGCAAGAGCCACGCCCATTTTACCAGAAGATCTATTTCCTATAAAACGAACAGGGTCAATAGGTTCATAGGTAGGTCCCGCAGTAATCAATACCGTTTTTCCTTTTAAATCTTGTTTAGATTGTAAAAAATTTGATAAGAAAGAAACAATACCTTCGGGTTCTTGCATGCGTCCTGCCCCCACCAATCCACTTGCCAATGCACCTGACTCGACAGGAATCATAATATTTCCAAAGCTTTGCAGCCGTTGTACATTATCTTGAGTAGATGGATGAGCCCACATATCCAAATCCATAGCTGGAGCAAAAAACACAGGACACTTCGCAGACAAATAAACGGCAAGGACAATATTATCACAAATACCATTTGCCATTTTTCCAAGTGTATTAGCAGTAAGTGGAGCTATCACCATCAAATCTGCCCATAATCCTAAATCCACATGACTATTCCAATGATTATCAGAGCTAATATCCGTTACAACAGGATGAGTTGAAAGTGTTGACATCGTTAGGGGACTAATAAATTTAGTAGCTCCATGTGTCATAATAACCTTCACATCAGCCCCAGCCTTTATCAAAAGTCGTAACAAAAAAGCAGCCTTATAGGCAGCAATGCTACCTGTAAGGCTTAAAATTATCTTTTTTCCGTGAAAATTATTCAATAAGACCTAGTTTTAAATATCTTCTGTGGATTCTTCCACCATTCGAAAATGCAAACCTTCATGCAAATACTCATTCACACCAATAAGTACAGAATTAGGCAAACGCTCATAAAATTTAGAGATTTCGATTTGCTCTTTATTTTCATGAACTTCTTGGATAGTATCCGTAGTTTCTGCGAATTCTTCCAATTTAGATTTCAATTCTACTTTGATATCCATATTTAGATTATTAGCTCTAGTGCTAATAATATTCATAGCCAAATAAACGTTTCCTGCTTTAGCCGCAAATTCTGCAACATCAAGAGGTTGAATATTAGGATTTAGACTTTGCACTTTTGATTTAATATCAGACATTATGTAATGATTTTAGTTTTTTATTGGTAGTAGAAAGTATTTTTCTAACTTCCTTTTTATATTTTGCTGATTTTGCTTTTTCAAGGAATTTATCGGCTTTCTCTTTTACAACGGTAAAACGCTCTATTTGTTTAGTAACGATACTATTTTTGGCATATAAATAAGCCGCCTTAATAATTAAGTACTTTACTTTTAAAGCATCTTTTGAATCAGGATAATCTTTTAGATAATTTTCAAAAGATTGTGTTGCCGCTTCATATTGTTGAAGATTCAGATATAACTCCCCTTCTTTAAAGGCTTTTATTTCCAATTTTCTTCTCATCTCATTGATGAGTTTATTGGCTTTTTTAACTCTATCACTTTCTGGATATGTATTGATAAAAAGCTGAAACTCATCTATCGACTTCAAAGTGAAAGATTGATCCAACATATAAGAAGGTGACATTTTATAGTGAGAATAAGCCACCATATAATCAGCTTCTTCTCGAAATTCACTATGTACAAATTTATTTGAAAAATCTTTAAAATAATAAGAAGCCAGTGTAAAATTATGCAAATGATAAAAAGTATAAGCATATTTAAAATAAACACCTTCTGCTTCAGATTTTCCCCTTAGATTTGCGAGTACCAGTTCAAATAGCGTTTGTGCTTTTTGAAAATCTTCATTCTTATAATATTCTTGAGCCTTTTTATACAACAAGTCATTGTCTCCACTAATTCTGATTTTTTCAAATTCAGATTTACATGAAAAACTAAGAATCATGATGCTAAAAAGGAATATGGCAAAGTGCTTTTTAATCATAGGGCACAAAATTACGTTTTTTTTATAAAAGAAGTGATAAACTTTGATAGAAATTTATATTTCAATAAGTTTAAGGCACATGGATTACCAAAAAGAGTAACAAATCACTAATTTGGTTGTATTTCCCAATAAAAAAAAGGGAATCCCGTTGCGGAATGCCCTTTTTCAAAATGTAACCAAAACTTTTTTTTACAAAATACTCAGATTACCCAACCCAAGTATATCCTCCATCATTTCCTTTTTTAATAGAAACCAATTTTTTGGTTGGAACAATACTTCTGATTTTCAATGATGGTAATTTGAATTTTTGCTTTTTCATATTTTATAGTGTTTCAAGTGAAAGGGAACCTTTCGTTGTTTCTAAATATTTTGCTTTGCAGTACCGACTATAATCTCTAGGGTTTCCAACTCAAATATGAGCTAAAAACTACAACTAAAATATCCTAGATTTTAATAATTAATACATGCGATTCGATTTATATATATTCAACAAGTATGCCAAAAAAGGATAATGTGTATTTTTTTTTTTTTAAAATTTAAAATTTAAAAGATGCGGATATGTAGATAGGGATTCCGTTTGGTTACATTTTTGGATATGCGAAAAAACGGAA
>CAZOHX010000264.1:0-4864 GCA_964579315.1 uncultured Saprospiraceae bacterium | reverse complement strand
ACTTATCTGTATTAATTGAGCAAAATACCTTTGCTTTTAGTCAAGATAAAGAGTAGCTTTGGAGCTTAGAAAAATAATTATGGCAAAAAATATAAACATTCTCCCTAATTCAAGAGTAATAAAAAAAATTCATGTTAGAGATTCCATCAAAAAAAAGGGTGGAAAGCTTCCCAAAATAATATCTATATTCAGATTTATTTTCAAGAATTTTGGCAATATTTTCACCAATTTTCTTTCCCAAAAAGCAATAGATTTATTTCTTACGCCATTTGATAAACCAAGACATCTCGATCCTAAAGATACCTTTAAAACAGCTTTAGAAAAAAATATTACTGTCAATGACCTATCAATTAAGACCTACACATGGGGCAATGGATCAAAAACCGTATTATTGGTACACGGCTGGGAATCGAGAAGTTGCTATATGAGTTCATTTGTTCCCCATCTACTTGAAAATGGATTTAAAGTAATTGCCTTTGATGGTCCCGCTCATGGATTATCTGATGGAAAAATGACCAATATGGTTGATTTTGGAAAAGTTACTAATTTTATACTATCACAAGATTCATCTATACAAAAAATAATTGTTCACTCCTTTGGTGGACCATCGACGGTATATACACTAGCAAATTCTGTTTATAAAAACCAAATAGATCAAATGGTGATTATTGCATCACCCAACAACATTAGCGATGTTTTAAGTCGATTTTGCACATTTTTTCACATTCCCACCAAAATGGAAAAAAGAATGGTTGGAATAATTGAAAAATTGTTGAATCATCCCATTGAGCAATCCTATATGAATTATAATATTCCCAAAATTGGATTAAAGTCGATTTTATTAGTGTATGATGAATTGGATGATATTGTTCCCTTTCAAGACGGATTAGACGTTTTTGAAGCCAATCCAAATACATCTCTTATTCTTTCCAAAGGACTAGGACATTCTAAAATGAAATACTATCCAGAGATTATCGAATCTATCGTAGATTTTTTGAAATAAAAAAAAACACCATAGCTTTTGCAAACTATGGTGTTTTTACCAATAAGAAGTGGTGAGCTTAATTCAATAAAGTAACATCGCCTTTGTAAATTTTTGTAGTTCCATCAAATAATTCCACAACAGCAAACCATCCAAACACTCCCGAATTGTATTCTTTTCCATCAATTCTACCATTCCAACCAGCAGAAGGAATATTAGGCTCAAAATCATTATTGATAAATACATTGGTTCCCCATCGATCAAAAACTTGCAAAGTTTTGATGGATTTTACACCTTTCTCAACAATTGGATAGAAATAATCATTCACTCCATCACCATTTAAAGGAGATATACCCGTAGGAAAGTAAATCTTGACTTCACGATCAACTCGTAATGCAACAGAAGCCGTTTCACTACAACCATTTTTATTTATGACGGTCACAGTATAAATCGTATTATTTTCAGTCGTAGTTGTTGGATTTAAACAATCCGTACAACTCAATCCTGTTTCAGGAGACCAAATAATCTTCTCTATATCTTCATTAGGAATATTAGTGATAGTTTCCAACTCAAAATCAGCACCTAAACTTATTTCAATGGTATCAGGAAGATTGACCGTTACTTTAGGTACAAATGGAATATTCAAATCAGCTTGTAATTTACAACCATTACTATCCAATAAATAAACGACATAATCTCCTGGCTCTAGGTTTTCAAATCCTGGTTCAGAAGTATAATTTTGTCCATCCATAGAATATTCAAATGGCGGCACACCACCTTCAACCGATAAGATTCCGACACTCCCTTGATCCCCAAAACAAAGTGGAGCGATAGGATCCAATCTCAATTCTGTAGGAACTTCATCACTCACCGTAATATTAACATCATCACTAGAAGTACATCCATTTTCAGTATTTGTAATGACCAATTCATACACACCATCTTTCAATGCTACTGCATCCAATTGGTTGGCACCAGACTTAATTTCCCCGTCAGGAGTTGTCCATTCATACTTAAACTTACTTCCAGTAGAGCCTGTTCCTTTCAAAGGAATTTCTAAGACAGTACAAGTCAATTCACCTGTTGGCCCAGCATCTACAATTGGACTTTCTATATCTTCAACGATTGTTATTTTCTGTGTAGTCTTACAACCTGTATCACCATCAACAACCACTACTTCATAATCACCAGGAGCATCAATATTAATTTCTTTATTATTAACATCACCAAGAATATTTCCATTAGAAGTTGACCAATTAAAAGTTAAACTATTTCCATTAGAAACACTTGAAGAAATTGGACACTCCTTAACAACACAAGTCAAAGTAATAGGATCTGATAAACTGACATCTGGATAAACTTCATTGGAAGTTATTTCCGTACTATCTTTTTGAGTACATCCATTTTCAGAATCGGTAACTTCCAATGCATAAATTCCCACTTGATCAACCACTGGATTTAAAGTATTCTCACCAGAAACAATGTGACCGTATTTGGTAGTCCATGCATAAGCCACTCCTACCCCACTATCTACTCCAGAAAGCGTAGTTTTAGGATCTTTACAAGTAATTTCTCCATCTTCCCCAGCATCCGCCATTGGATTTTCAACATTTTCGCTCACATCAATAGAATAACTAGTTTCACATCCATTAGAAGCATCCTTGACCGTTAATGTATATGTACCAGGCATATTAACATAAGGATCAATATCAGAAACACCATTTACAATATGTCCAGTACTAGTTTCCCATTCATAAGATATAGTAGAACCTTTTGTTGAGCCCTCTCCACTTAATTGAATTTGCTTGACAATACAAGTCAACATGTCAGGTTCTTGAATGACTGCATCGGGTGCATTTTCATCTTTCTCAATTACAACAGAAGATTCAGCAGTACAATGATTGTCATTGTTTGTAATTACAACAGTATATGTTCCTGGCTGATTAATAATGGGAGTCAATGAATTATTTCCACTTACAATATTACCGCCAACTGTTGACCATTCTAAACTATAATCATTGGATGAAGCAATAATATTAGCATCTAAATTTAAATTATCAATAGCACAACTCAAAGTATTTTTATCTCCAGCCGCAATTTCAGGTTCAACAATATCTTGGGTAACTTCAATCGTCTTACGTTTTTTACAACCTGTATCCAAATTTTCAATTAATAATTCATAGGTACCTGGCTGATCTACTTTTGCAGCCAAAGGAACATCTTCTGAAACAATATTACCATCAGATGTTGACCAAGTAGTTGAAAAGTTACCTACATTTACACTATTTGTTCCATCAATAATCACTTCTTTGACTTCACAATTCAATTCTTCAGCATCTGCGAGTTCTACGACTGGAAATTCAGCCATTTGATCTACAGAAATATCATCTTCAGAAGTACAACCATTATCTGTATTCGTAATCAACAAATGATAAGTACCTTTTTCATTGACTTTAGGTAACAAAGTATTATCTCCAGAAAGAATATTTCCATCAGAAGTGGACCATTCATAAGTAAATGTACCAGAAGATGATTGAGAAGCATCAATATTCACTTCTTCTTCTTGACATGTCAAAGTTTTAGGTTCTTCAAAAACAATAGTTGGGCGTTCTACATCTTCATCGACAACAGTTGATTTTGAATCAGAACATCCCGTCTCCGTATTCGTTACCACCAAAGTATATGTACCTGTGGCACCTACTAGAGGAGTTAATGTATTACCGTCAGATTTAATTACACCACCATTAGACGCAGTCCAATTATATTCAAAATTTCCAGTATCAGAACCGTTTCCATTTATTTCAACTTCTTTTATTTTACAAGTTAACTTATCTGGACTATCCGTTTGAACAACGGGTGATACTATATTCTCTTTTACCTCAACACTTTTCTCAGATGTACAACCATTTTCTATATTTGTAACAACAAGTGTATAAGTTCCAGTATTAGGTGCTGATGCCATATTTGTATTTGAAATATTGCCATTGACATCTTTCCATTCATAATCAAAATTACCTGTTGAAGTCGCTCTTCCTGCTAAATCAACCATTTTAACCTTACAAGTAAGTAAATCAGGTTCATCTGTTTCCAATGAAGGAGTTTCTTTATCCTCTTCCACATTAATAATTGCAGAATTTGTACAACCATTATCTTTATCTGTAACGATAAGTTGATAAGTTCCCGTTTGAGAAACGATAGGATTTAAAGTAGCATTACCAGAATCAATAACACCTCCCCCAGTTGCAGCCCAATTATAAGTAAAATTACTTCCTGTGGATGATCCATCACCTGTTACAGAAACTGTTTCGTCCTTACAAGTAATTTTATATGGAGCCATTGCTGTAGCTATAGGCGTATTTTCATCAGCAGAAATGGTTACAGTTGCTTCAGCAGTACAATTATTCGCATCCGAAACGGTAATCACATAATCTCCTGCGGTCAAGTTATTTGGATCTTCCATATTACCACCTCCATTTGACCAAGTAAAAGAATAAGGTGCAGTACCACCAGATGCTGTCAAATCGGCAGTTCCTATATTAGGTTCTATACAAGTTGTCCCTTGCACTTCAACCGCAGAAGCAAGCAATTCAGTTGGTTGATTTACCATTGCGGACACTGTAGTTTTACAGCCAATAGAATCCGTAATCGTTACCGTAGCCAATCCAGCACTAAGCCCCGTTGCAGTAGATGTAGTAGAAAGGTTATTGTTCCATTGATAACTATAAGGAGCAGTACCACCTGTAATTGTAGCCGTAGCAGTACCATCATCGCCATTAAAACAAGATGTTTGTTGTGCAGTTGCCAAAGGAGTTAAGACTACAGGATTTACAGTTCCCGTACCATCCACATCTCCTGGACAAGTATTACTTTCGACTGAAACTA
>CAZOHX010000263.1:0-4879 GCA_964579315.1 uncultured Saprospiraceae bacterium | reverse complement strand
TGTCATTCATAATCGGTTGGTATTTTTTTGCAAATCAAAACTAACCGATTTTTTTTATATTATTACTTTTTTATATTTATGTACCCTTTTGAAAAAAAATAATAAATTATCAAGCGGATTCTATTAAAATGATTGATTCGTATAGCGGCTCAGTTTGGCCTGCAGACAATATCGTATGCATTGCGTCTCTTTCAGATCAATATATTCTTTTAAAGCAAATCTGGATTCAAAAACTCATAGATAATTCTCATTCTGAATTAAATC
The DNA here is from genome assembly GCA_964579315.1 of uncultured Saprospiraceae bacterium. Taxonomy (GTDB): domain Bacteria; phylum Bacteroidota; class Bacteroidia; order Chitinophagales; family Saprospiraceae; genus CAMZLN01. Next base: position 4,615 of record CAZOHX010000263.1, on the reverse strand, counting down.
TAATCAATCATTTCAATAGCAATACAACAGAAGTTCGTGGATCATCTCAAGCATTAATCCTATATTTTTTAAATCAAATTGACAGTAATGAAGAAGCGACCATGAGTTCCACTTTCTTAACAAATTTTATTGACGAATATTTAGGCATACTATTGGTGAAAGAACATTTTGATGGAATTGGTGGTGATGACATTGACTCAGGTCCCATTCTCTTTGGATATGGCTCCGTAGCAACCATAGTCAATATAAAATATCAAGCTTCCAAAGGAAATTGGAAAGCAAAAAACACTTGGGGCTTACTCAATATGATAGGAGTACCCGTTAATTTATTTGGCAATAAGTATTATCTATTTAAACAACAATTGATGTATGATATATTTATGCTTTGGACCGCAGTAGATTTATAGTGATTGAGTTGGGTGTACAACAAAAACTCATTTACAATGCTTCTACTTTTATTTTCACCCACTCAACTTCATCCCTCCAAGATAGTCTTTTCATACAAAAAAGTTTAACTTTACGCCATCAATTAAGAAATATAAATCATGAAAAGTAAAAAAGTAATATTAGCCATTTTAGATGGTTGGGGAATTGGGGAAAATAAAAAAGGAGATGCTATATTTCAAGCAAAGACCCCCTTTTTCGACCACTTATTTCATGATGAACCCCATAATACTTTGACAACGTTTGGTGTAAAAGTAGGATTACCCAAGGGGCAAATGGGAAATTCCGAAGTAGGTCATATGAATATTGGTGCAGGGCGGATTGTCTATCAAGAATTTCTAAGAATCAATAATGCAATTAAAGATGGAAGTTTCCAAAAAAATCCTGAATTACTCAAAGGAATTGAAAACGCAAAAAAAACAAACCAAGCTTTTCATATTTTCGGATTATTATCAGATGGGGGAGTTCATTCACACATTAAGCACTTGAAAGCTATTTGCGATGTTGTAGATCAACATGCATTGAAAAATGTTTTTATACATGCGATTTTAGATGGACGAGACACAGATCCTCATGGAGGCATAAATTATATAAAAGATTTATCAAATTACATACAAGGAAAAAATATAAAAATTGCATCTGTTATAGGTCGATATTATTCAATGGATCGAGATAAAAGATGGGCAAGAATCAAATTGGGCTATGACTTGATGGTAAAAGGGATAGGTGAACCTACTGAAAATATCATTGAAACGCTACAAGCTCGGTATAATGAGGGACAAACAGATGAATTTATCAAACCTATTGTCATAGTTAAACAAAATAAGCCCATTGCTACCATCCAAAATGGAGATACCGTTTTTTGTTTTAATTATCGTACCGATCGTCCAAGACAAATCACAGAAGTATTAACACAAACCGATATGCCCGATTTTGGTATGAAAAAAATGCAGCTATATTATATGACCATGACCAATTACAAAGCATCATTTCATGGGCTGCATATCCTATTTGATAAGGCAAATTTAAAAGCTACCCTAGGAGAAGTACTTTCTCAGGCAGGCAAAACGCAACTAAGAATTGCAGAAACAGAAAAATATGCCCATGTGACCTTCTTTTTTAATGGGGGCATCGAAAATCCATTCAAAGGGGAGTCAAGAATTATTGTTCCTTCACCAAAAGTTGCCACCTATGATTTACAACCAGAAATGAGTGCCAATGAAGTAGCAGATAAAGCCATCCAATTTATCAAAAAAGAACAACCCGATTTTATATGCTTAAATTTTGCCAATACAGATATGGTTGGGCATACAGGAGATTTTAAGGCAGCAATGAAAGCAGCCGAAACCGTTGATAATTGTCTAAAAAGACTCTTAGCGACTTGTCAAAAATATGATTATACGGCTATCATCATTGCTGATCATGGCAATTCGGATTACATGATCAATCCAGATGGAAGTCCCAATACCGCACATTCAGTAAGTCCTGTTCCAATTATTATTTATGGAAACGATGAGATTAAAGATGTAAAACAAGGTAAATTGGGAGATTTAGCTCCCACCATTTTGTCCATTATGGGAATTGAAATTCCAAAAGAAATGGATGGCGAAATATTAATCAATCGTAATCATTAACCATTATTCACTAACCATTAAAGATACTATGTATAAACTGATTGGAGCATTAGCTTTTTTAATTATATTATTTTCATTTACTACAACCGATACCTTTTATCCGCAAGATTTTTTTCAATCTCCGATGAATAAAACCTTGCGATTGTCGGGTACTTTTGGAGAATTACGCCCCAATCATCTCCATGCAGGCATTGATATCAAAGCCAATAAAGGTGAAAAGATACTCTGTGCAGGTGATGGATATGTTTCGAGAATCAAAATCCAAACAGGTGGATATGGTAAAGTTTTATATATCAGTCACCCCAATGGTTACACGACCGTGTATGCCCACATGGACAAATTTACAGATGAACTAGAAGCCTATGTCAAAAGGAAACAATATCAAAAAGAAAGTTTTACTATAGAATTATTTCCACAAGCCAATCAATTTAGTTTTCAAAAAGGAGAATATATTGGAAGAGTAGGCATGTCAGGTAGAACTTTTGGTCCACATTTGCATTTTGAAATCAGAGATTCTGGTAGTGAAAAACCTATTAATCCGTTATTATTTGGAATCAAAGTAGAAGATACACAACCGCCAAAATTACATCAAATCAAATTGTACGCCATGAACCAAGAAGGCGAAGAAATTGGTTCTAAAATTTATAATTTAAAAAAATACCATGGCAATTATCGTATCCAAGGAGACACCATCTCTTTTGGAGCATGGAGAATGGGATTGGGATTAAAGGTTTATGACCGTATGAATAAAGTAACCAATTGGAATGGTATTTACTCCTTGGAAATGTATGTGGACGATGTGCTTTACTATGATTTTGCAATGGAAAAATTTTCATTTAGCGAAACACGATATGCCAATGCCCATTTAGACCACAAAGAAAGGATAAAAAATAAAGCCTATTTTAACCGTTGTTTTGTTTTGCCGGGGAACCATCTTTCTATTTACGGACATCATGGACATCCCATAGAATTGGAACAACATCTAGCTAAAAAGATAAAAATCATTGCTCGAGATATTTACCAAAATACATCACAATTGACATTTTGGGTAAAACGAGATTCCAAAATCATCAAAGATGACCGTTCTTTTAATTATTTCTTACCATACAATGAAAAAAATAGAATCGAAAACGCTTCATTAAAGTTATTTTTTCCCAAAAATGCCCTTTATGAAAATTTATACATGGAATATCAAGCATTTCCAGACCAATCTTCAGGGATATACTCTTCTGTACACCACATTCATAAAAATACAACGCCATTACAAAAAGCTATTAAAATTAGTATATTACCCAATCAAATGCCCGAAAATTTAAGAAAATATGCTTTTATTGCACGGTGTGAAGACGACAATCAGATTGTCAATTGTGGAGGCAAATGGAATGTAGATTTTTTAACCACGAAAATTGCACAATTTGGAGAATATTGCATCATGATAGACACCGTCAAACCCTATATTTTACCAGAAAACTATCAATACAATATGCGTGGTAAAAAAACGATGTCATTTCAAATAAAAGATGATATTGATACAGGGCGATATGCTAAAGGATTGAAATATAGATGCACAGTAGATAATCAATGGATTTTGATGAAATATGATCCCAAAAAAAATAGTCTGACTTATACCTTTGATGAAAAAATCAGTCATGGAAAACATCAAATTCATATCCAAGTCACAGACCCTGTAGGAAATGAGCGTAATTTTATAGATGAATTCGTATATTAAAAATCAAAACAAAAGATTTTTCCAAATTTTCATAAAAAATATACGAGTTTTTCCAATTATAATATTACCTTTGGTTTATCAAAGCAAAACGAAAAATTTAAACAGTTGTTTAACCCCTATTCGTTTAGTGGGATCACTTCTGATTGAGAGAGGATTTATTCTTAGTTGAATGAATCCTCTTTCTTTATAATAATATCTAGAACAAATTGCAAATTATGTCGTTCTTAAAATTCATACAATCATTCTTTAACAAAAAGCAGGAAACAGAGGATCCTATGAAATATTTAATTGTCGGATTGGGAAATATAGGTGCAGAATACGATAATACAAGACATAATATTGGTTTTGAAGCCGTAGATTATATTGCCCATCAATTTGATGCAAAATTTAAAACGGAGAAACTTGGTGCTATTGCAGAATTTCGCCACAAAGGACGAACATTTATCCTTCTAAAACCTTCTACTTTTATGAATTTAAGTGGAAAATCCGTTAGATATTGGATGCAAGCAAAAAAAATAAAAGATGAAAATTTACTCGTCATTTTAGATGATTTAAATATCTCTTTCGGCTCTATTCGCCTACGTGCGAAAGGAAGTCCAGGAGGGCACAACGGATTAAAAGATATTGATAAGATGCTAGGCAGAAGTAATTATGCTAGATTGAGAATGGGTATTGGTGGAGGCTTTTCAAGAGGACATCAAGTGGATTACGTCCTTGGCAAATGGAAACCCAATGAAGTAAAAGAGTTACCCGAATTGATGGATATTGCCAAAGCTGCTGTGATTGGTTTTGGAACAATTGGCATTGC
>CAZOHX010000262.1:0-4924 GCA_964579315.1 uncultured Saprospiraceae bacterium | reverse complement strand
CTTTTCAGGGATTTAGACACTAAACATCCCCAAAGGGGATTAATATGAATAACTACGGATGCAATCCGTAGGGTATGGATGCAATGTATGTATGACCCAGAAGTGGGTCAAATATCAATAAATTAGTTTTTTAACTCTAATGCGATAAAAAAATCCAAACCGTAATAGACTCAAATGAAAAATACAATTGCAATCAAATCATTCCGTATATAACGATGAAGAATTCCTTTTTTATAAGAAGATTATTCTCAATATTAGAGAAATAATAATGTATCTCAAGTATATATAGCGAAATCATCTTACCATATTTTTCCGTACTTTGTATAGAAATCATTTAATAATTTTTGACGATACGATATTTATTTCATACTTTGCGTATCTAACTAAAAACAGAATATATGTACAACTCGAAAATAGCAGGATTAGGTTATTATGTGCCAGAAACAGTGGTTACCAATAATGATTTAACCAAATATATGGATACATCTGATGAATGGATTCGTGAACGAACGGGCATCCAAGAACGAAGATACGCCACAAAACATGAAGAAACTACTACAACAATGGGGGCAAAGGCTGCTGCTATCGCTATCGAAAGAGCGGGTATTTCTCGTGAAGAAGTAGATTTTATAATTTTCGCAACTTTGAGCCCAGATTATTATTTCCCAGGGTGTGGGGTCTTGGTACAACGAGAATTGGGTATTACGAAGCAAGAAGTGGGTGCTTTAGATGTGCGTAATCAGTGCTCTGGTTTTATGTACGCATTATCCGTTGCAGATCAATTTGTGAAAACAGGAATGTATAAAAATGTATTGGTCATCGGTGCTGAAATGCACTCTATGGGGATGGATTTTAGTACGGAAGGGCGTGGAATTACTGTCATTTTTGGAGATGGGGCAGGAGCCGCAATTGTACAACCTACTGAAGATTTGTCCAAAGGAATTTTGACGACAAAACTACACGCTGATGGTAACTATGCAGAAAAACTGGCGTTTATCAGTCCTGGTAGTCATGGTGGATATCACGATGATAAGGATTATGGCTTTCCTGATAAAAATGTTCCAAGTGATATTTTTGTGACGCAAAAAATGTTGGATGAAAAATTAACGCCACATATGGAAGGAACTTATGTTTTTAAAATGGCGGTTCAAAAGTTTCCTGAAGTAATTATGGAAGCCTTGAATGATCAAGGATTGACTCCGTCGGATATTGATTTATTAGTGCCTCATCAAGCTAATTTGAGAATTTCTGCCTTTGTTCAAAAGAAAATGGGACTGCGTGATGACCAAGTGTGGAATAATATTCAAAGATATGGAAATACTACAGCCGCTTCCATTCCAATCGCTCTTACAGAAGCATGGGAACATGGTAAAATTAAAGAAGGAGATTTGGTGTGTTTGGCTGCTTTTGGTAGTGGATTTACTTGGGGGAGTGCTTTAATTAGATTTTAAATGATACAAAAAATTGATATTCTTGCAATAGGTGTGCATCCTGATGATGTAGAGTTGTCTTGTGTGGGTACGTTACTGCGGCATATGGCTCAAGGGAAAACGGTGGGACTTTTGGATTTGACTCGGGGTGAATTGGGTACTCGTGGAAGTGCCGAATTGCGTACTATTGAAGCAAATCATTCTGCAAAATTGATGGGAGCTAGTTTTCGGATCAATTTAGATATGGCAGATGGCTTTTTTAAAAATACTAAAGAAAATCAACTCAAAATAATTGAAATTCTCCGAGCATCTCAACCAGAAATTGTCTTGGCAAATGCCTTGGATGATAGACATCCTGACCATGGTCGGGCAGCAAAACTCGTGCATGATGCTTGTTTCTTATCGGGCTTGGTCAAAATACCTACGAAAGATAAAATGGGACAAATCCAAGGAAGATGGAGACCCAAAGCTGTTTATCATTATATTCAAGATCAACAGTTGAATCCGGATTTTGTAGTGGATATTACTCCTTTTATAGAACAAAAAATGGAATGTATTTTAAGTTATAAATCTCAATTTTTTGACCCTAACAATACTTCCGAGTTGTCATCTCCTATTTCTGGTGAAGATTTTTTGGAATTTGTCAAGGCGAAGGGGCGTGCTTTTGGTCGTCCTATTGGTGTGACGTATGCCGAAGGGTTTAATGTTGCTCGTACGCTTGGCGTTAATGACCTTTTTGATCTTTTGTGAAAAATTCACCTAAATAGGTGACCAAAGAGATAGAAATTGGTTGTAATTTTGTGATTTAATCCAAAATATCATGCAGCTTGTACGATTTCTTTTCTTGATGTTGAGTTTGTATTTACTTCCTTTGGGGGTAGGTGCACAGTCTATTGATATAGATAGTTTAGAAGCTAAATTGGTGGAACAAACAGATTTAGAAAACTATTTTCAAACTTTTCAAAAAATTTATACCTATTACAGCAATCGAGATTTAGATAAGACCTTGAGTTATGTCAATCTAGCCAATGAGAAAGTCAAACAAACTGGCGATGCTGAAAAAATGAATATTATTAATGGTTATTATGCTTTCGTTTTTACAAAAAAGGGAAAAACGAAGGATGCATTGCAAAAATGGAATGAATGTGTGATTTATGCGAAGCAAACCAATAATGACCAAGCTTTACTTGAAAATTATGTTGGAAAATCTCGTTTGTTTCTTCAAATATCAAAACCTGATAGTGTTACTTATTATGCTACTAAGTGCCTAAATTTAGCATCAATTTTAAAGGATACAGCACAAATTATTCGTGCAAATCTAACACTTGGTCAAGTGGTAGTAAGTTTAGAAAATTATGAAGATGCGGTAAATTATTTTACTAAAGCTAACCAGTTGGCACATCAATTGGATAATGGTTTTCTGATTGGTGCATCTAGTAACGGATTGGGCGTCACGTATTTTAATTGGGGAGATTTTATTGTTCAAGAAGATAGTTCTAAATTTAGGAATTATTACAACAAAGCCTTGAAATACTATTTTGAAACGGAAAGGGAGTTTGCAAAATTGAATAATCAACAATATTTGGGTATCATCAATAATAATATTGGCTCTATTTATTTGGGATTAGGAAAATGGCAAAAAGCAAAATCTTATTTGGCGAAAGCTCTTAAAGCATTAAAATCTTATAATAATCCGGCACAGGTTTTTGAGACACAATCCAATCTAGCTGCTGCTTTATCCATGCTTGGTGAACGAGCAAAAGCGTTGAAATACCTACAAAAATCACTTGCATTTTTTAAAAAGCAAAAAGATGATATCAATGTGAAAAATATCTATGAGAAATTGGGTATTCTATATTTTAATCACCAGGAATACAAAAAAGCTGCCTTGTATAGAGATTCCTTGGCTTTTAGTTTGATGAAAATAAATCGTAAAGATACAAGAGATGCCATCAAGGAACTGGAAGTGAAATACAAAGCGGATAAACAATTAAAAGAGATAGAATTGTTGGATTCTGAAAATGAGTTGATATCCACCAAGTTAAGTCATTCTAAAAAACGAAATTTGGGGCTTGGAATAGGGTTTCTTCTATTGTTATTAGCATCTTTTTGGCTCTATCAATTGTATCGAAAAAATAAAATTCAAAAGCAAATAATAGAGCAATCTCTGGAAGAAAAAAGTGTTTTGATTCGAGAAGTGCATCATAGAGTGAAAAATAATTTACAAATAATTAATTCTATTTTGTCACTTCAATCTCGTTACTTAAAAGAAGATTGTGCGAAAAAGGCTGTTTTGGATGGTCGAAATCGAGTAAAGGCTATGTCTTTAATTCATCAAAATCTATATTCTGAAAATAATCTAAAAGGGGTAAATATTCAATTGTATTTTGATAAATTGCTTTCAAGTTTGCTCTATGCTTTTCAGGTAGATGAGCAACGGATTAAAATCGAAATGAATATTCCAAGTTTGATTATTGATGTGGAAACTGTCATTCCTTTGGGGTTGATTGTCAATGAAATTTTATCAAATGTATTTAAACATGCTTTTTTATCCAATGAAAATGGTATTTTGAAATTTGATATTGATACAAACGATAATGATTTAATAATCAAAATAGAGGATAATGGTAAGGGAATTGGTGTAGATTTTGATTTAGATGACATAGATACTTTAGGGTATAGATTGATCAATAGTTTTAAACATAAGCTTGATGCAGAAATATCAGTAAAGGATAACAACGGAACTCACATTCAATTAATAATTCATGATTTCAAAAAAAATAGATAAGGATACTACTATAAAAGTGCTCATCGTGGAAGATGAACCTATTATTGCAGAGGATATTGCATCTATTCTCAATAATTTAAATTTTAGTGTTGCCGGAATTGCTTATAATATTTCTCAGGCATTAGATTTATTAGCAGTACGAAATCTGGATATTGCTTTATTAGATATCAATTTGCAAAATCCAATGGATGGAATTGAAATTGCGAAGATTATCAATGAAAAATATAAAATCCCTTTTCTTTATTTAACTTCTCATACGGATAGTAATACCTTGGATTTAGCCAAAGTCACTTTCCCCTATGGATACATTGTCAAACCCTTTGATGAACGAGATCTATTGTCATCTTTAGAAATGGCAATTTATAGACATGCCAATGAAATCAAAGAGCTTTTTCCGTCCTTGGAAACTATTAATTCAAAAATATTTACGCCTATTTCCAACAAGGAATATGATGTTTTAGAAGATATTTACAAGGGTTTGACCAATAAACAAATGGCAGATAAACACTTTGTGTCCATTAATACTGTTAAAACACATATCAAAAATATTTATTCTAAATTTGATGTGCATTCTCGTACAGAAGTGATTCATTGGTTGCAAAATTGTTGAGTTTGTTTGGTGGAATACTCATTTTGTCAAGCCTTTTTAACACAATAGTCCGTTAGAAAAACTTGTTTAGTAAAAAAGGAATATGAAAAGTATGCA
>CAZOHX010000261.1:0-4935 GCA_964579315.1 uncultured Saprospiraceae bacterium | reverse complement strand
GAATTACATCTCATCTCATTATCCACGATTTGATATTTATTATAAATGGAAGACTACTAGATTATCATTGAGTTATATCAAGCAAGTGGAAGGAGTGGTTTGTACAGGAGGTATTTGCCGTTTAGAACCTGCTTTTAGTGGGGTGAAATTCACATTAAATTCTAATTTTTAAAAAAAGCTTATTATGAATAAAATATGGATAGTATTATGCACAATAGTTGTAATGGGATTTTTTGTGGGATGTGATGAAATCCCCCCTGATGTAAGCAATCCAGGAGCGTCACTTGGTGGCGGTGGCTCTACTGTAGATGATCAACAGAGAAATGTGTTTGTGGAAGAATTTACGGGATTTAGATGTGTAAATTGCCCAGAAGGAAGCCAACGAATTGCAAATTTCATAGACACTTATGGAGATAGATTGGTGGCGGTATCTATCCATGCAGGATTTTTTTCCAATCCATATCCTGAAAATAAATATGATTTTAGAACGAATGAGGGCAACCAACTTTTGCAATTATTAGGACCAGAAGGGGGTTATCCTGCGGCAACGATAGACCGAACAAAATTTGAAGGGGATAAATTTCTTTTAGATAAGGAATCTTGGGCTGGATATATTGCACAAGAGTTGGCAGTAACGCCAAAAGTGAAAATCGATCTTAAAAAAGAGTACAATACATCCAATAGAAAATTAGATTTGGATTTGGATTTTTATATCCAAGAAGATATTGCTGATGAATTGAGATATAGTGTAATTATCACAGAATCTGAGTTGGTTGATGCTCAATTGACACCTGAAAGTTCTCCAGGTTTAGATTTGGAATATGTACATAAACATGTATTGAGAAAAGTATATCCACAATATGATGGTCAAAAAATAGATGGTTCAACGCTTGCAGGTGAAAAGTTGAATGTAAAAACATCTATTACGCTTGAAAATGATTGGGATCCAAAGCACTGTGAAGTTATCGTAATCGCCCAGCAGATAGGAGATAATATTCAGATTTTACAAGCAGTACAAAAAGCCATTTCGGAATAAAATATGATGATAAAAAACCAAAAAATAACTCCTAGTCATGGCAAATCCTTTTTATTGGATGTTCATGCTATCAATGATGGAACGCAAAGACCTGTCATTATTTTTTCACATGGATTTAAAGGGTTTAAAGATTGGGGTCATTGGGGTTTAATTGGAGAATATTTTGCGAAAGAAGGCTTTATTTTTATCAAATACAATTTTTCCCATAACGGGACTACCCTTGAAAATCCACATGATTTTGATGATTTGGAAGCCTTTGGTGAGAATAATTTCTCAAAGGAGCTAGAAGATTTGGGAGCGGTTATAGATTGGGTTTCTTCTGAAAACTCACCCTTAAAATCTATTTTTAATGGAAATATCACATTGATTGGGCATAGTCGTGGTGGAGCAACCAGTATTTTGAAAGCCATACATGATACACGTGTGCATCAACTAATCACTTGGGCATCTGTCAATGCGGTGGATTATGCTTGGAGAAAAGAGCGTTTCGTAGAAAAATGGAGTGCAGATGGTGTGATTTATGCTCGAAATGGACGGACCAAACAAGATATGCCTTTGAATTTTCAGTTGTATGAAGATTTTATCAGTAATAAAGATCGCTTTGATATACAGAAATTATCTAGGGATTTTAATAAACCCTATTTGATTTTACACGGAGATAAAGACCCTGCGGTATCTATTGAATCTGCTAAATATCTTCATCAAATATTCAAAAATTCAAAAATGGAAATAATTTTTGATGCAAATCACGTCTTTAATGGCTTTCATCCGTATAATTTAGAGACATTGCCAAAAGAAACTGTTACTTTGTTGGACAAGTCTATTGAATTTTTGCGAAAGCAATAGCATTTTGAAATACCTAAAAAAAAATAAATGGGCAACGAATGGAATGTTGGTGAAAAAAGTAAGAAAGGATTAAAAAAAGAGTTGGAAGAAGCTGTTTTAGTGGGTATCATTTTAGATAAACAAGAGGTGGAAATAGTAAAAGAGCATCTTGCAGAGTTGGAGTTTTTAGCTTTGACTGCTGGAGCAGTTTGTAAAAAGACGTTTACCCAAAGATTGAAGCATCCAAATTCTGCCACTTTTATCAATAAAGGAAAATTGGAAGAAATTGCAGAATATATTGAAGCCAATGAGAAAATCACCATGGTTATTTTTGATGATGACTTATCGGGTAAGCAGGTGAGTATTTTGGAAGAATACCTGAAAGTTAAAATTATCGATAGAAGTACTTTAATCCTAGATATTTTTGCAAATCGAGCACAAACTGCTCAAGCAAAAAAACAAGTAGAATTGGCGCAATATCAATATATGTTGCCTAGATTACGTGGATTGTGGACCCACTTGGAACGACAGCGTGGGGGAATAGGAATGCGTGGACCAGGGGAGAAAGAAATTGAAACAGATAGACGTATCATCCGAGATAAAATTGCCCTTTTGAAAACGCATTTGGCTAAAATTGACAAGCAAAATGAGACTCGTCGAAAGAAAAGGGGGCAATTGATACGAGTGGCACTCGTGGGATACACCAATGTAGGGAAATCCACATTGATGAACACCTTGGCGAAATCTGAAGTTTTTGCGGAAAATAAGCTTTTCGCAACACTCGATACTACGGTAAGAAAAGTGGTATTGGGTACAATGCCCTTATTACTTTCTGACACGGTAGGATTTATCAGAAAACTGCCGCATCACTTAGTAGAAAGTTTTAAATCGACATTAGATGAAGTGCGAGAAAGTGACCTTTTGTTGCATGTGGTCGATATTGCACATCCACAATATGAAGATCAAATTAAGACGGTTTCAAAAACGTTGAAGGAGTTGGGTGCTGCGGAGAAGCCAACTATTTTGATTTTTAATAAAATTGATTTATATCGAAAAAAATATTTTGATGACTATTTAGATGATGATACAAAGGCAGAGATTTTATCTGATTTACAAACGAATCTAAAAAATGAATTTGGTCATGAGAATATTTTCCTTTCCGCATTGAATAAGGAGAATATACAGGAATTTAGGGCTTTATTGACGGAGAGAGTGGAGGCATTGTATAAAATCAGATATCCTTATCAGAAGAAAATGTGGTAAAATGATCAACTACAACAACAAAAAATTTAGACCTAAAAATATTACTGCAAATGGAGAAGTAGATGAAACGACTGTATTTCATTACAAACAAGTAGGTAATATTTTGACTTGCACCTATACATCAAGAGAGATTGTTTTTGGACATTTATTAGGAATTGTTTCTAAAAATGGCATTATTGATTTAAGATATCATCAGATCAATAAGAATGGAGAAATTAATACTGGGATTTGTATCTCAAAACCAACTATTTTAGAAAATGGAAAAATCCAGTTGGAAGAAAAATGGAATTGGACTAGTGGTGATCTCAGTAAGGGAAAGTCCACATTAATTGAAATATGAATTATGAAAGTGATATTATTTGTTTTAGTTATTTTTGTATTGGGCTGTCATCCAAATAATGCTCAAGTTATTCAAAAACCCATATCAAAAACAGCTATCTCTCTAGTAATCCTTGGTACCGTACAAGATGGGGGTTCTCCACATATTGCTTGTATGAAAAATTGTTGCAAGGACTTATTTGAAAATCCAGATCCCAATCGACTAGTAGTGTCCTTAGGATTATTGGATCCAATGGCACAGAAAAAGTACATTTTAGATGCAAGTCCAGATTTTCCAAGACAAATGAAGGCTTTGTATAAATTAGCTCCATTTTCAGGAGAACAAACCCCAGATGGTATCTTTCTCACTCATGCACACATCGGGCATTATACGGGACTGATGTATTTGGGAAAAGAAGCCATGAATTCCAAGAGTATTCCTGTTTATGCAATGCCAAGAATGAAGACTTTTTTAGAAGAAAATGGACCTTGGAGTCAATTGGTGAATACTGATAATATTGAAATTCAATCCATTGAAAAAGATCAGCCTATCGAACTCAGTTCCAATTTAAAAATTATACCTTTTCGAGTACCACATCGGGATGAATATTCAGAAACAGTAGGTTATAAAATCATGGGTAAAAATAAATCGGCATTATTCATTCCCGATATTGATAAATGGAACAAATGGTGCAGTTCTATCATACATGAAATTTCAAAAGTAGATTACGCTTTCTTAGATGCGACCTTTTATGACGGGGAAGAAATTAATAATCGAGATATTTCTCAAATTCCGCATCCATTTATGATAGAATCTATGAAAAAATTCCAAAATTTGTCCCAGAAAGAAAAAAGTAAAATATATTTTATACATTTTAATCATACCAATCCAGTTTTGAATAAAAAAAGCAAGCAATCAAAAGTTGTAGAAAAAAATGGCTTTCATATAGCAAGAATTGGGCAGATTTTTGAATTGTAATTCTAATTAAGAAATGATAACTGATAACTGAAAAATTATGCTTAAAAAATACGCCAATCTACTAGTCAACTACTGTGTAGAGATTAAAGAAGGAGACAAATTATACATCAAAAGTACAACTTTGGCAGAGCCATTGATAAGAGAAGTATATCGAGCAGCTATCAAAGCGGGAGCTCATATTGTAGAAATTGATATGGATTTTCGTGGCAAGTCAAAGATGTTTTTAGATGAAGCCAATGAAGCTCAATTGATGACTCCGTCTCCACTTTACAAAATGGCAATGGAAACCTTTGATGCGTATATTTATATTAGAGCACCATTCAATTTAAGAGAAAATCAGAATGCTAATAGCAAGAATGGGGCTATTCGTTCCAAAGCAATGGCACCCATCTCAAAAGTATATTTTGAAAGAACGGGAACAAAAGAATTGAAACGAAATCTATGTCAATTTCCAACACAAGCAGCGGCTCAAAATGCAGGAATGTCATTAGAAGAATACCAAAATTTTATCTAT
>CAZOHX010000260.1:0-4942 GCA_964579315.1 uncultured Saprospiraceae bacterium | reverse complement strand
CTCGTTTGGTAGATGACCCACCCGTAAATCTTAATAAAGGGGGCGTAATTGCAGATGGTGCATCTAAAGAATTGGATGAATTGAGGAATATCGTACATAACAGTAAGGAAATATTGGATGAAATAGTCCGCTCCGAAGCTGAAAAAACGGGAATTGATCGGTTGAAAATAGGCTTCAATAATGTATTTGGTTACTATTTAGAAGTGTCCAATCGGTATAAAGGAAAAGGATTAATTCCTGAAAATTGGGTCAGAAAACAAACCCTTACCAACGCAGAACGCTATATCACCGAAGATTTAAAAGTGCTTGAAACAAAAATATTAACTGCTCAGGATAAAATATTAGAGCTAGAAGTGAAATTTTTTGAAGCATTGGTCCATGATATGGATGAATTTATCAAACCAATTCAACATGATGCTAGTTTGGTGGCAAAAATAGACTGCCTTTTGTCTTTTGCTTTACTAGCAGAACGCAATCATTATTGTAAACCAATATTGACGGATACTACCGCTATTGATATTAAAGATGGTCGGCATCCTGTAATTGAACAAAATTTACCTATTGGAGAATCCTATATCCCCAATGATGTTTTTATGGATACGGATCAGACGCAGATTATGATGATTACAGGACCCAATATGTCTGGTAAATCGGCATTGCTTAGACAGACTGCTTTGATTTGTTTGATGGCTCAAATGGGGAGTTTTGTTCCTGCTAAAAGTGCAGTATTAGGAATTACAGATAAAGTATTTACTAGGGTAGGGGCTTCAGACAATATTTCTTCGGGGGAATCTACTTTTATGGTAGAAATGAACGAAACGGCAAGTATTATGAATAATATTTCTGATCGAAGTTTGATCCTTTTGGATGAGATTGGTCGTGGAACGAGTACCTATGACGGTATTTCGATTGCATGGGCTATTGCAGAATATTTACATTCCAATGGAAAAGCTCGTCCAAAAACACTTTTTGCAACGCATTATCATGAATTAAATGAATTGGCGAATAAATTTGATAGAATTCAAAATGCGAGTATTTCTACCAAGGAGATTGGGGATAAAGTAATCTTTTTGAGAAAATTAATTCAAGGGGGAAGTAATCATAGTTTTGGTATTTATGTAGCTCAAATGGCAGGTATGCCAAAAGCTATTGTCGATCGGGCAAAACATATTTTATCTCAATTGGAACAAAAATCTATTGATGCGGATATCCAAAGTGATGCTAAAAATATTTCTAATAAATTGTCAAAAATACCTGCAAAACCTATGCAATTGAGTATTTTTGAAGCAAATGACCCTAAAATGGAGCGTATCAAGGAGATGCTTTCTAGTTTGGATTTAAATAGTATGACGCCAATTGAATGTATGATGAAGTTGAATGAATTGAAGGATAGTTTGGAATAATCAATACGAATTTTGCAATAAGATGTCCGATTAAAATTGATTATTTTTTGATTCTAGTTTATTGAAAATACGCTTTGTAACCATGGCTATACGTACATTGAGTATTGCATCTAAACGTTAAAGTGGCAAAGCCACGGCAATATCCATAGCCCAAAGGGCAATGGATAAAAGATAAGTAGCGTAGCTACGGCACTATCCGATCCTGCCTACCAAATGGTATGGATTCCCACATTTTGTCACACACTCAAAAAAAACTAATTTATATTTTGGATACATTATCACCAAAATCGTATGAATTGAATTGGGAAAAACCCCAAAAACTTATCTCAAAACCGTAAAATCCCCTTCAATTAATTTGCGTTCACCATTCAAAAAAGTAACTTCTAAAACAAAAGTATAAACCCCGCTTTGAACAGGTTTTCCATGAAAATGAGCATCCCAACCCAATGTTGGTTCATTTAATTGTAAATTTTCATTTTCAAACATCAATTCGCCCCAGCGATCAAAAATTATAAAATTATCAATAGATTGAACAGATTCCTGCTTTCCAAAAATGTAGAAATAGTCATTCGTGCCATTTCCATCAGGAGTAATTGCTGTGGGATAATATAATTCGGTATCTAAAATAACATGTACGGTAAAATAATCTTCTTTGTAACACCCATTTTCATCTTTCAGCAATAGATGGTAGGTCGTCGTAGTCAGTGGACTTACTTCTGGATTTGCACAATCTCGACATGGCATATCGATAATGCTGTCAACCAACCAACTATACTGTACATCGCCATTTACATTTGAAAAAACGGGATTTAAAATCGTACTTTCACCATATTCAATAATGGAATCTCCTTGGATGTCCAATGCTATTGGCAAGGGATTTATAATTTCAATTTCCAAACTATCAGTACAATCATTTTGATCTACAAGGATACAATCGTATTTTCCAATTCGTAAAGAAGAGTAGGTAGCTTGAGTACTTTCTTGTCCATTAAATATATAGGTGTATGGATTTATTCCCCCTGTTGGGTTAAATTCTATGGTACCATTTTTATCGTTATAGCAACGAGGTTGATATACTTTGGGGTTTGCAATCAAAGGCTCAGGACCTTGAATGGAAATGGAATCTATTCGGGTACATCCTTCTGCATCGGTTATCGTTAGATAATAATTGCCAACAGATAAATTTGCAATTGAAAAATCTGTTTGTCCTTGATTCCAAAGTACTTTGTAGGGGGAAAGCCCTCCATTTATATCTATAGTTGCAACACCATTGGTATCTCCAAAACACAAAACATCTTCCTTTTCTTTTAATATAGTCATTGGATTGGCGGATTGTAAATCAATAGCCAAGGAATTTTGACAATTATTGTTATCTGTAACCGTAACGGTATGTATGCCTGGAGATATGCCTAGTATTAATGGGGATATTTGACCATCATCCCATTTATATTTTAAATCTCCTGTTCCTCCTTGTGCGGAAATCTGAATAATACCACTATTGGAGTTGTTGCAGTCATAAGATTGCTGTAAAATAGTGATGTTGATGGCATCTGGAGCTGAAAGAGTGATGGTGTTAGTTTGAGAACATCCGTTGTCATCCGTAAGGGTGAAACTATAATCTCCACTAGATAAACCAAGTAAGTTGGTATCATTTACGTTATTGTCCCAGAGAATAGTATAATCTGGCACGCCACCCATCGGAATCACATGGATGGATCCATCTTGACTATCAAAACAACTAATTTCAGATATTTCCAAATCATAAAATAAGGCATTGGGAGAATCAATTTTTCCTTCTAGTACTTTAATACAATGATTGGCATCAGTGATCGTCACTTGAAAATCGCCGAAAGGTAAATGGTCTGCATTGGAGTTTTTGCTTGTTGAATTAGACCATTCAAATGTAAAAGGAGAAACACCCCCACTGATAATATTGATGGTAGCCTTTCCATCGTCTGAAGAAGAACAAGTGGCATCTTCTGTAATGATATCTGCTTGAATAGAATCGGGTTCACTAACGATTGCTGTGGCGAATTGACTACATCCATGGTCATCTGTAACGGTTAAGGATACATTTCCAGCAAAAAGATTCATATTGTCTGAAAGTGTGGTCATATTGTCCCATTTATAGGTGTAGGGAGATGTGCCGCCAGAAACGAGTGTACTTGCACTTCCTGTATTTGTTCCATTACATTTTACATCATTTACGGTAATTTGCAGAATAATAGGTTGTGGATCTTCAAAATTGATACTCGCTGAGGACTCACATCCATTGGCATCTGTTACCAATACTTCGGTAGGACCAGATCCTGTTGTGATTTCTTGTGAAGTATCACCCGTTGTCCATTGATAACTAAAAGGAAGCGTGCCATTTGAAAGCACACATCGTAAAATACCATCGTGATCATTATTACAAGATATGGGATTGACCACATCAATGGATACATCCAATTTAGGGGGATCGATGAGATTAAATTCATAAGTATAACTACAATTTTGATCATCTTTGATGGATATCGAATAATTGCCTGCGGACAATCCCGTAAATATACCCGTTGTATTTATTTCTGTACCCAAGGAGTAAGTATAATTTCCAACTTCGGCAATAGAAATTTCAATTGACCCATTAGCATCGCCATTACAAAAGGGATCTATCTTTTTAATTTCTTGGATTGTAACTTCTGGACACGATTGGGTGGTACAACTCATGACTTGCGATCGACTAGCACAATCATTAGAAAAGCGAACAACTGCATTTACTGTTGTTCCTGTTGTGAGTCCAGATACAGTATAAGAATTATCTGTCACAGTTACCCATCCTTGCCCATCGACATTGATTTCTTTTACAATATCATTTCCAGGATTATCCCATGAAAAGGTAACTTCTGACTGACTAGACGCACAATTCACTAGAAAATCAGGAAGTGTTCCACCTACAATGACCAATACAGAATCGGTATAATTACAACCATAACTATCTTCAATGGTAAAATAGTAAGTAGTTGTTTCCGTGGGGGTAGCCGTAGGATTGGGACAATCTAAACAACTCAAAGTAGGATCTGCCATCCAATGGTATTCATAACTATATTCTCCATTGAAAGTGATAGACCAACTATGTAATGTACCCAAACCATTATTAGTATCATCGGTCAAATGTAATTTCCAAGTGCCATTGGTCTTAAAGTGTCCAGCCCACAAATCTGAAAAATATCCTTCTGGAGCATAGGTTCCTGTAAAAGGCATATCAGATGCTGGAGCACCATTGGGATTGTTGTTATCAATGGGATTAGATGCAGTTGGACTAAAGCAAGTATGTAAATAATAATCTTTATCCAGTCCATTACCACCATCTTCTCCATTATCCGTTGTAAGCTCTACAAATTGTCCGTCAGGACCAATCAAAAAAGCATCAATTTGATCCAAAATGGGATGAGAAAGACTGTCAATACAAACTTCTTTTAGAATATCGGGGTGTAATATCTTTGGAAAAATGCCAGTAACTTCGATATCAGAAAATACAGGTACTTTTTCTGGGTTTA
>CAZOHX010000259.1:0-4943 GCA_964579315.1 uncultured Saprospiraceae bacterium | reverse complement strand
TTAATAATACGCAAAGAATGTGTATATTTTTTCAATTCATCATTATAAATCCCTTGAGAATCAATTTTATCAATTCTTACTTTTCCATGTGCGTGGATAATTTCTGATGGAGAAATCAAAATCCCAACATGCGTAATTCGTCCATCTTCTTTCTCGAAAAATGCCAAATCTCCAGGCAAAGAAGTTTCTAAAAAACTAATTTCATTTCCAAGACCTACTTGTTGTGATGCATCTCGGGGCAGGCGAATATTGAAATATTTATAAACCATTTGGCTAAAGCCAGAACAATCTATCCCAAAAGGAGATCTACCTCCCCAAAGATAAGGTGCGTTGAGATATTTCATGGCTACTTTTATGATTTCTTCTGGTGTTGGCTCATTTTGAGTGAGAAATCCACGACAAACATACCGTTGGTTTAGCATTTTGAAGGTATCAAATTTATAACCACAAAGGCTGGATCCTAGCACAATATTTCTGTCTCCATCTTTATATTCTAGTTTTTGTGAAATCAATTTTGAGACCCCAATGTCATGAAATGCATTAAATTCTTCTTCACTGATGGCTTCTATTTGTTTGAAATCAATCCATCCTTCGTATTCATCCCATTCACACTTTATTTTTATCCAATTATCCTTTCTTTCCCCTAAAACAACACGCTCTCCAAATAATAATTGAGTGATAATTTCTGAAGTGTCGGATGTAGATTTTCTAACTGGTACGATACTTAAGGTACAAACTCCGTAATTCATATTCTTGATTTATTTTATGCAAAAATACTAAAGAAAGTCGTTATACGTTGAGAAATGGTAGTTTTGTTTTACCTTTGCGGAATATTTTGAAAAAATACTTTATATGAAAAAGATTTTATGGTCACTGAGTTTGTTGATTTTTGTTGTAAATCTAGATGCACAGGATAAACATTTTACTCAATTTTATGGTGCTGCTACATATTTGAATCCTGCTTTGGCAGGTGGCTTTTCAGGAAGGTACAAGATGTCTGCCATCTATCGAAACCAGTGGAAAGGGGTGTTGGAAGAACCCATAAAAACAATGGGAGCTGCCTTGGAAGTGAATGTGGATATGGATAAATTCTTTCATTCTCAATATAAAGATAAATTGGGGGTGGGCTTGTCTTTTTATTCTGATAAAATTGGAAGTGTCGATTTAAATACTACGTTGATGGCTTTGTCCTTGGCATATCATAAAAATTTGGATCAAGATCATTTACATTATTTGAGTATCGGTTTTGAAGGTGCATTGGGTCAAAAAAATATTAATTATGAGCATTTAACTTTTGAAGACCAATTTGATTGGCAAAATGGTTATGTCTTGTCAGGTTCGGAAAGTGAGTATCTACCACAAAATAATTTTTCTTATGGAGATATGTCCGTTGGTATCAATTACTCTTTTTCTCCTAAAAGACATGCAGGATATTTCTTTGGAGCGACATTACATCATGTATTGACTCCACAAGTTTCATTTTTCTATGACAAGGATCAAGAAGTTCCGCTAGGC
Organism: uncultured Saprospiraceae bacterium; assembly: GCA_964579315.1. Lineage (GTDB taxonomy): Bacteria > Bacteroidota > Bacteroidia > Chitinophagales > Saprospiraceae > CAMZLN01. The sequence goes on along the minus strand of CAZOHX010000259.1, from coordinate 3,428 downwards.
GATAATCTTTTATTGCGAAAATATACGATTCATGGAGGGGCTATCTTCCCCGTCAATCATCAGTTTTCTATAAGTCCAAGAGTATTGGTTTCAAAACAAGGACCACATAGTGAAATAAATGCGGGATCTAGTTTTAAATTTAAATTGAAACACCAAGAGTCCACTGCTTTGGTATTTGGCAGTTGGGTTAGGTTTGCACCACAAGATAATACCCAGACACTAGAATCTGTAATTTTACAATTGGGTCTTGCTATCGATCATGTTCAAATTGGACTTAGTTATGATATAAATTTAGGGCATTTGACTAGATATAATCAAAAACAAGGCGTTTTTGAACTTACTTTTGCTTATTTGGGCGAATATGAAGATGAAACAGTTGTTTGTCCAAAATTTTAGTGAATTTCAATGCTGATTGCAAAAATGAGAAAATGCTAAATCCACAACAAACCTTAAATTGCAATGGTGAATTGGTCATGCTGACAAGTCCAATTGTAATGGGAATACTCAATATTACACCTGATTCTTTTTACGATGGTAGTCGTTTTTCAAATGATAAAATTTTGCTTTCTACAGTCGAAAAAATGTTGAGTGATGGAGCTACCATTTTAGATATAGGGGGCATGTCTTCTCGTCCAGGTGCAAAGCTTATTTCCATCGAAGAAGAACTCAATAGAATATTACCTGTCATTAAATCTATCAAGAAAGCTTTTCCAAAGGCAGTGATTTCCATAGATACGGTACATTCCGAAGTAGTCAAAGCAAGTGCAGATTTGGGGGTGGGTATGATCAATGATATTTCAGCTGGAAAAATAGATCCTTTAATGTATGAAACTGTCGCTCAGTATAATTTGCCTTATGTACTGATGCACATGCAAGGCATTCCTGAAAATATGCAAAATAATCCCGTGTATTTCGATATAAAAGTAGCCGTTTTGGAGTTTTTTGTAAAAGAAATTGAAAAATTGCGACTTTTAGATATAAAAGATATAATTTTAGATGTAGGATTTGGTTTTGGAAAGACAATTGACCACAATTTTGACTTGTTGAAACATCTACATGCTTTTCAGATTTTGGAATTGCCTGTATTAGTTGGAATTTCTAGGAAGTCTATGATTTATAAATTTTTAGAAACAACACCAAAGGATGCATTAACGGGTACATCGGTTCTCCATTGGAAATCCTTAGACGAAGGAGCTAAAATTTTAAGAGTTCATGATGTAAAACAAGCCACCCAAGTCATTCATTTATGGGAAAAAATGAAATCTATTTAATGGATTTTGATAAAAATATCTAATTGATAACAGAAGATAAAATAAAAAGAATTACGGCATCCTTTTTAAAGGATTATTACAAATACCGACCAAGGGTAGGAGTGACCGAAGTTCGTTTTGATCAATCTAGTGGAAATATCATTGCAGATGGTCATATAACATTTACGCAAGAGGATGGAAAAGTATTTTTAGCTACATTTGAGGCTACATCACTAGATTCGTCATCAGAAGTTATCTTCGTTTTAAGAAAAAAGATATTGTTTTGGGATAGTTTCGCATTTGCATCCGCCTTTTCATGTTTGATGGTCAGTATTCTATGGAGAATGCAATGGATGACGGTTGTTAAATTTGGATTATTTTACAATATAATAGTTTTTTTAGGAATATGGTTGCTCCTTTTTGCCATTTATGGGTTGATTTTTATGAAAACTTCTCGCTATAGATATATATATGCGATCAGTCAGTTTAAAAATTATTTCGCAGATGACCAATGGATTGCAGTTGATGAACAAATTTTTCATAATACCCAAGACCGCTATTTTGCAGAATTAAAATTGCAATGTACAAATTCTGGTTTCGGAATCATTGTCATTGACCACAATGAAGTACCAAGAGTGGTCGTTGCGGCTGCTAGACAAGATGAATTTGGTAACAAACGAAAACATTTGGCTTTTGGCAATCAAAAACCTACTTTTTCAGAAAAGGCACGAATTAAAGTATCCAAGCGATTTGATTTTATTCGAAATCGTCTGAAACCTATACCTTGGAAAAAAAATGTGATGCGTTTTCAAGGAGAACATCGTAGCCAAACTATTTTGGGATTACTAGGCATATTCCTAACCATGTCTATATTTTATAAACAATATACGGTATCAAAATATGATTTTGTCGATGAGCAAATGTTTGAAAAAAAGTTGATGAATCAACCAAGTACGCAAGAGCCACCAATTGTTGTGGTAGAGCAATCTGCTATTCTAAAATTTAAAAAACAGCCCTTTAGTTATTTGCAAATTGCCAAAGATCCTATATCCGAATTGGATCCATATAAAGGAGAAGCTGATATTTTAATGCATTCTGCTCCCCATATGTTTACCTATTATCCTTGTGAAAGAGTTCAAAATTTCAAAGGAAATGAAGTTTTATTACAATTGGGACGGTTTTCCAATTTTAACAATGCCCGAAAGGCTGTTTTACAATTAACTCAACTCGGAATTGCATCTAATATTATATGGGCAAAGTGTTTTGATACCACTAAGTCGGGGTATATTCTTACATATCAAGATTTTTTTAAAGATGAAAATGCCGCAAAACAAAAGGGTATAGTTTTGTTGAAGAAGTATCGAGATTTGGCGTCGTTTCGGAGTATGAAGTTGATTTTGATTGATTGAGATTTAAGTGGAGCAGTTGAGTCGATTTTGCTAGGGCAAAATCTAGATGGACAGTTGAGAAAAGGGAGAAATGTTAAATATTTTGGATAAAAAATTAATTCTAAAGAAACTCCAAACTCACCCACTCAACAATTTCCCAATTTATGGGGGAATAGCTCAACGGCTCAACTAATCAAAAAGAATTCCACTTCCGCAACTGAGATACCACCGCCCGAAAATCCTTAGGCAAAGGAGCTTCAAATCGAACTCGTTCACCCGATACAGGATGATTCATTTCTAATGAAAAAGCATGTAAAATCGTTCTTGAAATCAAGGGATTCTCAACAGCATCTTTTTGTCGATTGTAGCGACGTTTTATTTCAGAAACGAAAAAAGCATCTCGTTTTCCATAGACTCTATCTACCATCAAGGGATAACCCAACGCATCAAAATGCACCCTAATTTGGTGGGTACGTCCTGTTTTGATATTGGCTTCCATCAGTGTGAAATTTTTGAATCGTTCTACTACTTTAAATTCCGTAACGGATGGCTTTCCCTTTGCTGAAACGATCATTTTGTCTTGTCTTGCACGACTTGGAGCAATGGGTTTATCAATTACGCCTTCTTCTACTGCCATATTCCCTTCGATAATTGTCAAATAGATTTTATCGAGGGTTCTTTTTTGAAATTGTAGGGAAAGAGCCTTATGTATTTCAGGAGTTTTTGCAAAACAAAGGATTCCGCTCGTTTCTTTATCCAAGCGATGAACCGTATATATCTCCCCATATTT
>CAZOHX010000258.1:0-4959 GCA_964579315.1 uncultured Saprospiraceae bacterium | reverse complement strand
TAAAAATATATACGCATAAACATATGTCCACCTACTTACTTGCAATTAATTGTTGATTTTCATTGTATTATATATAAATTTTTTGTATATTACTATCATAGTTTATGACTTTTACACTATGGCATCGTGTATAACCCCAAAATACATGATTTTTGCTGGCTTTTGGTATATCCTAAAGTCAGTTTTTTTTAAGTCATTTACAAAAGATTTTCTCTAATATTTTGCTAAAATTTTATTTGTCAATTAGCCAAATTATCAATCTTTTTTTAGGTTTATTTTAAAATAATATACCTATTTTTTGAAATAATTCAAAATTTATATATAACTTCGATAATTCATATTTAAATGTAGATTTTAAACCCTAGTATTTTACATTTAAAATATGAGAGGATTAGTATTGAATTATTTTTTAACAAAACGAAGAATTATGAAAAAAAATTACCTATTTTTAATCATGTTGTTGTTTGGAACATTCTCAATGATGGCTCAAACATACACAATTACAGGAACGGTAACAGAGGGATCCAGTGATGCACTTATTGGAGTTTCTATTATCAAGAAAGGAACTTCTGTGGGAACAGTAACAGATGTAGATGGAAAATATTCCTTGGAGGTTACGAATGGAGATGTATTAGAGTTTACGTATGTTGGTTATGAACCAGTAACTGTAACTATTGATGGACAAGTGGAAGCGAATGTAATGATGAGTACAGGATTGGCATTAGATGAAGTAGTGGTTACAGGTAATAGATCGAAGCCACGTACGGTTCTTGATTCACCTGTTCCTATTGATAATATCAATGCGAGCGAATTGAGATCAAGTGGTAAGCAAATTATAGAAAGAATGTTAACTTATAAAGTTCCCTCTTTTAATTCACAGAATCAGGCTATTTCTGATGCAACAGCTCATTATGATCCTGCAGATCTTAGAGGTTTAGGACCAAGTAGAACATTGGTCTTGATAAATGGCAAGAGAAAGAATCAAAGTGCACAGGTTTATTTGAATAGAACTCCAGGAAAAGGAGAAGTCGGTATTGATTTGAAAAGTATTCCAACGGCTGCGGTAGAAAGAGTCGAAGTTTTAAGAGATGGGGCTTCAGCACAGTATGGATCAGATGCAATTGCTGGTGTAATTAATATGGTTTTGAAGAAAGATGCGGAATATTCTGTTTTAACTGCCAATACAGGGATTACTTCTAAAGGTGATGGATTTAACTTGGCAACAGATTTTAATACAGCATTTAATTTAGGAGAGGGAAATGTGAATTTGACACTTGGATATTATAATCAGAAAATTACAAATAGAGCAGGAACCCCTGGAGAGAAAGATTTGCCTCCAGCTCCAAACGCAGCAGATTATGATAATACAGCAGATTATGATCAAGCAGTTCTTATTTATAATAATTGGAAAGATTTTGTCACTAAAAATCCAGATATTGGGATGCATGTTGGTCAGCCTGCTTTAAAGAAGGGGGATCTTTTTGTAAATATTACTCACCCAATAGGTGATGGTGGAGAATTTTATTCTTTTCATGGTTTTACTTCTCGATTAGGGCAAAGTTTTGCGTATTATAGAGCACCTTATTGGAGACAAGATCCAGTTGGAAATTCTGGGTTTTTGACTCGTCCAGAAGATTTTATTGGATACCAACCAACTTTTGAAACGGCTATTAAGGATAATATTGATTGTATCGGTGTGAAGTATGATTTGGGTGAGAAATGGAAAGTAGATGCGAGTGCAACATATGGTTCTAATAGTGTTATGTACACGGTGAATAATTCTGTTAATAGAGATTATTTGAAAGATCATGGGACCTCTCCTCGAACATTCCATCCAGGAGGGTATAGTTTAAGTAATATTATTGGCAATTTAGATTTTACTGGGTTATTGTCTGAGAAGATTTCTGTTGCTATTGGTGGAGAATATAAGGTAGAAACTTTTAAAGCTTTTGAAGGAGACCCTATATCCTATTATAAAGGGGGATCGGATTCTTTCGCTGGAATTAAACCCGCTGAAGCAGGAAAGTGGGATAGAAATAATGTTGCAGGGTATGCTCAAATTGATTATGATATTACAGATGCTTTATTATTAGGTGTTGCAGGACGATTTGAGCAGTTTTCTGATGTTGGTAGTAATTTTTCTTGGAAAGTAAATGGAAGATATAAAATAGGGGAAAAAGGAGCTATTAGAGGATCTTACAGTACAGGATTTAGAGCTCCAACGTTGCATCAAAGATATTTGACAAATAGTCAATACATTATTGTATCTGGATCTAATGAACCATTACTTCAAGGAACTTTGGCAAATGATAACCCTGCAGTTCAGGCATTAGGTGTTCCGAAGTTATTTCCTGAAACATCACAAAATTTAAGTTTTGGATTAACTTATAAGCTAGCGACAGGATTGTCCGCTTCGTTTGATGTTTATCAAATTAATGTAAAAGATAGAGTATTGTTTTCATCTCAAATTGGTGCGATTGATGGTGCTTTGGATGGTTCTGATGCTGTAGAAACGATTTTGCAAGATAATAACGTTGTAGCTGTACAATTTTTTATAAATGCGGGTGATACAAAAACACAAGGTCTCGATTTTGTAGTAAATTATAAAAACGGTGCATTTGGTGTGGATTTAGCAGCCAATTTTAATACGACAACATTAGAAGCGGTTACTACTCCTAAAGCATTGAAAGATAATGGTTATAATATTTTTGATAGACAAGAAGTGGGATTAATTATCAATTCTAGACCTAAATCAAAAATACTATTTGGCTTGAATTATAATACTGAAAATTGGTATGTTGCGTTAAATAATACTTTGTTTGGAAAGGTAACTGTTACATCTCCTTCGGCAGGATATGATACAAATGGAGTTGAGCAAGCAAAAGGAATTGATCAAGAATTAGCTTCTCAGTTGGTTACAGATTTTGCTGTAAGTTATAAGTTCTCAGAAAGATTGAGTTTGAACGCAAATGTGAATAATCTTTTGGATAAATATCCAACTCCAACGGATCCTGCAACTAAGACATCTCAAGCAGGTACTAGATTTATTTATTCTTCTGAAGTTCAGCAACAAGGTCAATTAGGTAGAAATTATCGAATAGGGTTAACCTTGAGTTTTTGATGAAAAGAATTAATTTTTTATAAATAAATTCTAAAAAAAGAGATCATATCAAAAGATATGGTCTCTTTTTCATTTTATAAACTTTCTAAAACATATTCCCCATACTTGAACAAAAAATGTATCTTTGCGGACGCATTCGAAAATCTTTAAATTAAAATGTTATGAATCAACATACTATCGGCGAGGCTATAAGCTTATCAGGAGTGGGCTTACACACAGGAAATAAAGTTACTGTTACCTTACTACCCGCAGAAGCCAATCATGGTTTTAAGTTTCAAAGAATTGATTTGGAAAATCAACCCATCGTACTTGCCAATGTGAGTAAGGTATCTTCTACCAATCGAAGTACAAGTTTGAAGCAAGGTAAGAGCGAAGTAATTACAGTGGAACACCTTCTTGCGGCATTAATGGGCATGGCAATTGACAATGTATTGATTCAACTTGATGCACCAGAATTGCCAATATTAGACGGCAGTGCTGCTCCTTATGTTCAAGCAATTCAAGATGCAGGTATTGTAGAGCAAGATGCAGAAAGATTATATTTAGAAATTAAATCACCTATTTCATATAAAAATGAAGCAACAGGAACGGAGATTCTTGCTATTCCATCTGATTCATTTGAAGTGACTACAATGATTGATTTTGATTCATCAGTCTTGGGTCTTCAATATGCATTTTGTAATAAAATGGAAGATTTTGCGAAAGAAATTGCACCTTGTAGAACGTTTGTCTTTTTGAGGGAATTGGAATATTTGATGGAAGAAGACCTTATTAAAGGAGGTGATATTGATAATGCAATAGTAATTGTTGATAAAAAAATGTCTAAAGAAGATTTTAATCAATTGGCAACTAAATTAGATCGTACGGATGTTCAAATGGGAGATTCAGGTATTTTAAATAATACTAAATTGAATTTTAAAAATGAACCTGCTAGACATAAATTGCTAGACCTTATAGGGGACATGGCATTGGTAACACGTCCTATAAGAGGAAAGATAATTGCAACGAAACCTGGACACACATCGAATGTAGCTTTTGCGAAATTATTATATAATGTGTTGCAAAAAGATATAAAATTAAAGGGGAAACCTGATTATGATCCGTCTAAAGCACCTATTATGAGTACTACAGATATTATGAAAATGTTACCTCATAGATATCCGATGTTGATGGTGGATAAAGTAATAGAACTTTCAAAGGAGAAAGTTGTTGGAGTAAAGAATATAACAATGAATGAGGCGTTACTACAAGGACACTTTCCTGGTAATCCAGTATTTCCAGGAGTATTACAAATGGAAGCACTTGCACAAGCAGGAGGAATATTGGCATTGTCTATGCAAGAAGAGGGAGAGTGGGACACTTATTTTTTGAAGATTGATAATGCGAAATTTAGGCATATGGTATTTCCTGGAGATACTATGCTTTTGAAAATGGAGTTGATGGGACCAGTAAGAAGAGGCGTTGTTCAGATGTATGGGACAGCGTATGTGGGGGATAAACTCGTTTCAGAGGGGGAGCTTACGGCTCAAATTGTTAAGCGTGCCCCAAAATAAGGGCTTTAGAAAAATCCTGAAGCCGATTTATAAAGACAAATTAATTTTAAATGAGTATTAACGAAAGAAATCAGGCGTTTATTCATCCTGAAGCTAAAATTGGTAAGAATGTAAGCATTGGTCCTTTTTCTTATATTGATAAAAATGTAGAAATTGGAGACAATACTATCATTGGGCCTAATGTAACCATTTTAGAATATACTAAGATAGGAAAAGGATGCAAGATTTCTTCTGGTGCAGTTCTTGGTGGTTTACCAAAGGATTTAAAATTTGAAGGAGAAATTA
>CAZOHX010000257.1:0-4960 GCA_964579315.1 uncultured Saprospiraceae bacterium | reverse complement strand
ATTTAATACAATATACCGATTTTGAAGAAACTGATACATTAGATATTAATATCGATTATAACGAGGCAGATAAAATGTTTGATGCTGAAGCCATTGAAAAATTAATTCAGAAATTGCCAAAGATGACCCAAAAAGTGTTTAATCTTTTCGCAATAGACGGTTTTAGTCATAAAGAAATTGGCGAAATGCTCGATATGAGTATTGGTACATCAAAATGGCATATAAGTGCTGCCCGAAAACAACTAAAGGAGATGATTTTGAACAAAACATCAAAAAAAATATAGTTCATGAAAGATAATTTTGACGACTATATAAAAGGTAAACTTAATCAAAGACATTTTGAATTTGATGAAGCTAATTGGCTGAAAGCTGCTAACCTTCTTGACCAAGAAGATAAGGATAAAAGACGAGGATTCTTTTGGTTCAGATATGCAGCGGCAGCACTCCTACTTTTTACTTTAGTAGGCATAGGATGGTATTTTACAAACTCAAACAATATAGGGCTATCACCAAAAACTGTAGTAAACACAAAGGAAGAAATTCCTTCACACAACCATTTTGAAGATCAACAAAAATTATCAGAGACTTCAAATGAAACACTTAATGATTTAAACGAAAGAAAAACCGAGCCCAAAACCGTATTACAACCTTCAATGGCAACGAATCAAAAGAATGTAAATTCTAGAAATTTGAACTCATTGAAAAAACAACCTACTTTTACAAACAGACAGTACACTTTATTTGAAAAACCTACTGTAACAAATTATGACGCTTTTGAGCAAAATACAAGGAAAAATAACCCTGTACTGCTTCCAAAAACCCAAACCATCTCTAAGGAGATTGTAAAAACTGAAAGCATATTAATCAATGCTTTATCCACCCGATTGGATTTATTCAATCTACCTACTTTTGGATTAGATTCTAAATATTTAGATGAATCAGTTTTAAAACACACTCCCGAGATTAGTGCACATCCCAACAAATTGCAATTCGCTTTGAGAGCTGGTATTCTTGATATCCCAAAAACTTTCAAGAATATGAGTTACTCAGGCGGTATTGTGATGACTTATCCCCTTTCCAATCGATGGGCAATTAATTTAGAAGGTAATTATGTCAATCAATTTTATACTTTTGATGCAGTAAAAACCGCCAAAAGAATCACTTATACTTTTGGAAAAAATATTTCAGATGATGCCTTGACTCCAGATAGATTACATAGGATTGAAATCCCACTATATTTATCTTTCCGTTTTGGAAAACACCCCTATAAAAATCAAATTAATTTTGGAGTTAGTATGGCTAGATTGCTCGCATCTACTGGTAAGATTATTTCTAATTCAAATGAAACTCAAACGGTTTTAGATGAAGGTAAAATAGTAACCGATGCATTCAATACCAATCCAATTTACGGAATATTAGGCTATGAATATCGTTTAAATAAGCGATTAAATATCGGGCTAAGAGGAACATATCAATTTTCAAACTTAGGAAATCCATCTTATAAGGATGAAAATTTCCTTAAAAATATCAATGATTTGTCTAAATTTAGAGTAGAACTCGGTACAAAAATTAGGCTTTACTAAGATAGATATTATTAAAACATATCCCATGAAAAAAATACTTCTAATCAGCTTTGCTGTTCTTACAATTCTCAGTTGTCAAAAAGAAATTGACGTTCAAGCCATCGAAGAAACGCCAGAATTCACCATGTCATTTCTAGCCAGTAGAACGATGGAAAATTGGTCTGCTGGATATGATGACTATTTCATGCACACAGACTGGACAAAAGATGATAAAAATGTGGTCACTTTCATTGGAAAAATGGCAAAAAAAGATTGTGAAGGGGATTGTAATAGCAGTATCCAATTTGAATTAAGGGATTTTTTACCCCAAAATTTTGAAAAAATAGATTTCGTCGATAAATTCTACACAGGTACTTATAAAATTGGAAAACGAGAAGCACAAGCGGTCAATGATGCCTATCTGGTAACGCTTGAAGGTCACAACAATTGGAAAGAAAATGAAACTTTTTGGGAATTTGGTGATGGGCTTATCGCTTATAATGATTCGACCATCCAACATATTTACCAACCCAAAAAGGATGAAAAAATAACCCTGTTTTATAGAAATTCGGATACCATCAATGATATTCATACATATCATTCTACTACTATCAATTTTCAAGATGAATCTTTCTGTACTGGTGACTTTAAAATCACTCCCATTGAGCAAGATAAAATTGAAATTAGTATTAATGCTGCAGTCAAAAGTCATGCTACCGTTTGGGGACAAACCAAAATTAATGAAAATGATGTGATACAAGGATTTACTTCCGAAAATAAGCCTTGGACCATTTCTGTTGGTGAAAAAAGTACCATTGTTGCGTTTTCAGATTTATCCAATGGGTGTGTATTGGAAAGACAAATTGTCCTATTTTATAATAAATCTTCTAATAGCTTGTCTATTTTAGATGATCGTACGAACATCCAAATGAAGAAAATTGAATTGGGTAGCAACCTCGGTCTATCTACTTTTGCCATTCAATACATCGATAAAGATGGTCAAATTTACCGTTCAGATTTGGGTGTTCAACACAAAAAAAGATTTTTTAAAATCACTTCAAGAGAGCCTTATCTCGAAAATGAAAATGGTCAAAAGACAATCAAACTTGGTGTTGAATTCACAATTGATGTCTTTCTTCCTAATGGTGAATTTATTACGCTTCGGGAGGGAAAAGGGGTTATTGCTGTTGCGGAACCTTCTTAAGTTTTTTAGTTATCTGCTGTAATTATGCAGAATTAAACACAATACCTATTCTTGATACTCTAAAATATCTCCTGGTTGGCAATCTAATGCCTGGCAAAGAGCAGCTAAGGTAGAAAACCGAATAGCTTTTCCCTTGCCTTGCTTTAGAATGGATAAATTTACAGTCGAGATTCCTATCTTTTCTGCCAATTCTTTAGACTTCATCTTCCTTTTTGCTAACATCACATCAATATTTACAATTATAGGCATAATTACGATTTATATCACTAAAGATGCATTAATTTGGTCAATAAATTGCTTAATATTCGATTTATTTCGTCCCCATGAAATCATCTGAAAAGCCACAGATGTCATAACAAGCTTAGTGCTCTCGTCTTCTTCAACAAATTCCAAATAAATATTCTCACCAAAAGACCAAATGCTGATAGATGTACCTAATAATAGTTGATATTTGTCTTTATTTTCATTCAGCAATTTATAATGTCTATCATTTTTCACAACTTCCTTCACCTTTTCATAAAAAAGATCTCTAGGCAAGTCATAAAGCTCTTTATAATAAAATTTTGAAGTTAAAAAATTGAGTTTACTCGTAAAGAACGCTTTAAATAAAAAATTTCTTCGAACAACAAATGTTAGGACTAAAAATATTGCAATAATCAACGCAATAATACCTCTCATTTCTAAAAGAACCGATAAAAAAAACATTAAAAATAATTTTTCCATTTTTACAAATATTTAATTTTCTGAAACAATATAATACAAATATAATGACAAAGATTAAATAATTAATGTTTATCGATAATTTTTTATCTAAATACGTGTTAAAAAAGTAGAAATACGACTTTCCCTATAACCTAAAAAGAAAAATATCTAACTATTCTAAAATTTAAGAGTCGAAAGCTCAATTAATTTTGCCATTTCAAAAAAAACGATTACATTTAGAGTAAATACCTACTCTATGAAAAAAATTGACAGAAAATCTTTTCTAAAAAATATAAGTCTTGCTACCGTTGGCGTTTTGGGAAGTAGTCATTTACTTTCAGGTTGCAAATCTGATGAAGAAATGAAAAAGCAACGAGAAAAAGGACCTAATATCATCACAAATAAAAAAATCCGTTGGAAAATGGTCACCACTTGGCCACCCAACTTTCCCATTTTAGGAGAAGGTTGCAATATGATGGCAAATTGGGTCAAAGAAATGTCCAATGGTCAACTTGATATACGTGTCTATGGAGGTGGTGAATTGGTGCCCCCATTAGAAGTCTTTGATGCTGTATCTAGCGGAGTGGCTGCCATCGGGAATAGTGCCGCCTACTATTGGGCAGGAAAGATAACTGCCGCTCCATTTTTTGGTGCAGTACCTTTTGGTATGAATGCTCAACAACAAAATGCATGGTTAAAAGGTGGAAATGGTATGAAATTATGGAGAGAAATCTATGCTCCACACAACTTACTCCCCTTCCCATCTGGAAATACGGGCGTTCAAATGGGAGGATGGTTCAATAAGGAAATAAATACTATTGATGATTTTAAAGGATTGAAAATGAGAATTCCAGGCTTGGGAGGAAGAGTTTTGGAAAAAGCGGGCGGAACACCCATATTATCCCCTGGCGGTGAAATTTATATCAATTTAGAACGGGGTGTCATTGATGCGACCGAATGGGTCGGTCCTTTTCATGATTACAAAATGGGTTTTCATAAAGTTGCAAAGTTTTATTACTATCCTGGATGGCACGAGCCAGGTTCAACTCTTGAAACTATTATCAACAGACAAAAAATGGAGAAATTACCAAAATATTTGCAAGAAATTCTTAAAACAGCAATCGAACGGCAAAATAATTGGACTTTGGCCGCTTTTGATACTCAAAATAGTATCTATTTGGATAAAATAATCAAGGAAACAGATGTTCAAATCAAAGCATTTCCAAAAACTGTTTTAGATCAATTGAAAATTCATACTAAAACTGTTTTAGATGAACTCACAGCAAATGATAGTCAAAGTAAAAAAGTATATTTGGATTATGAGAGATTCAGAAATAAAGCAATATCTTGGTCAAATTTGACTGAGAAGATTTATTATGATTCTATTGGTTGAGAAGCTGAGCCAATTCCAACGCAGTTGAGTTTTAAAAAAAGATCTACTCGAATGAGAAAAATCTATATTTTGGAATAATTCGTAATTCACATATTTTTT
>CAZOHX010000256.1:0-4987 GCA_964579315.1 uncultured Saprospiraceae bacterium | reverse complement strand
TATCGATTTCGTGTTTGGCTTGTACTACATTGAATGCAGCTGTATTTAAAGCCGATTTTGTATTTAAAAATTGGGATTCCATTTGGGTTAATTCCAAGCTTAAAGCAGAACCTAATTTATATTTTGTCACCGTTATATCTACAATCTCTTGTGCCACTTTTATCGCTTCTTCTTGTATTTTGTAAGAATCTACGGCATTTTTATAATTTGTGATGGCTTGTTTCATTTTCAATTGCAATCCACGATCTGCTTGCTTGATGGTGTTTTGAGTTTTGATAACTTCAAGAGCTGCTTGATCGACTTGTGATTTTTTCATCCCACTAGAATATATGGGAACATTTAAACTTAATCCCCAAATTGTAGTTGGAAACCATTTTTTATCACCATTGAAAAAATTAAATGTATCTCGTTGAGCGGATTGTTTGTGTGAGAAAAATCCAGTCAATGATGGTAAATAATTGGCTTTTTTATTTTTTAAATCGAGATTTTTTAAGGTCAATTGAGTTGCTAATACTTGATGATTGATATTGGTAGAGGGGTTGTAATTTTCGACTATTTCCAAATCTAAATCTAGAAAATCACCCAATTTTTCTGATAGAACAATATCTTCCGATAAATCCATCCCCATCTGCATTTTGAGTAGGTTTTTGGCAACTTCTATTTGAGATTTAATTTTTGAAATTCCATTTTTAATTTGGAGAATCGATAATTTTAATTGTGAGGCTTGCGTTTTTTCAACCATGTTTTCATCTATCAAAATTTGTGTGCGATTCAGCAATTCTGTCATTTTAGCTTGAGAAGCTTCTAGCGTACTGATATTGTTTTTTAACATTAAAACCGTATAGTATGCAGAAGCTACATCGTTTTTTACAACAATTTTTGATTTTTCAATCAATACTTCGGAGGTGTTTTTATAGGCTTTTGCTGCTTGTAATCCTACTAGGTAATTTCCGTTAAAGATAATTTGAGTCAATTGCAAACCTGCATTTAATGTGAATTTTGTTCCAAATTTTACTTCTGACTTATCTGGTCCAGGTTTTCCAGGTTGTTTCATGAAATTGGGAAGAATAGATGTTGGAATATCAATAAAATTCTGAAAATCTAGACTCCCAGAAATTTGTGGAAGCCCAATTGCCGTCGTCTCTCGTACTTTCTTTTGTGCGATTTCCAAATCAATTTGTGCATTTTTGACCTTTTCATTTGCTTGAATTGCATAATCTTGTGCCTGTTTTAGAGTAAATTCCTTTTGAGAAAAACCCATAAAACACAAGATTGAAAAAATCAATGTGAGTTTTAATTTCATAATATGTCTTCTTTGTTATTGTTCAATAATTCATTTATATATTTCAATCCATTTTCATTGGCAATGCCACGAATATGGTATTTTACTATTTCTTTGTGAATTTCGGTAAACGAGTATTTGTCCGTTGGGAAAAGTTTCTCTTCAAATATGGAATAAATGAGTGAAACATTGGCTTTTGCAATAATTTCTACATTAAAATCTCGAAAAAGTCCTTCTTCAATCCCTACTTTGAGACTAGTTTTAATTTCATTATAGATAAAATCTGATCGATAATCTTGTACAATTTGCCACGCTTCAGGATAGTAATTTTTTAAATCATAGATGACGACGGGTTGTGTTTTTTGCAATTTTTCACTTACTTTTCTGTTGATCGCATATATTTTGTCAATGGCATTTCCTCCTTGATTGATGATATGAACACATTGCTCTTTATCATCTTCCATGGTCAGTGTCATGACTTGTTTCACTAAGTCGTTTTTGCTAGAAACAAAGGAGTACAGTGTCTTTTTGGAAATTCCCAAAAATCGAGAAACATCATCCATTGTATGACTTTTGATGCCATTTTGCATGAAAAATTCAAGTACTTTTTGCAAATATTCTTTATTTCTTTTTTCTATCATATTGAAAACATCTATAATGGAAACGGATAATGTTTTTTTCGTTTCCGATGCAAATGTATATGATTTTTTTGAAAAAGGAAACATTTTTTGGAAAAAATGTTTCCAATCTCTAAAAAAGAATTTTATTTGATTAATTTCTCATAATTGGGATGGTTGGATTAGAATCATTTTGGACTTCTTTTTGACTGCCTATCGTTGTTTTCCAAATTTGTGTATAGACATCTTTGACATAATCTTGATTATTTACTATGAAAAATAATTCGTTATTGATTTGTATTAAATTTTGATTATTACTGTCATATGGATGTTTATATATGGCAGATTTGATTAAGACGAGTTTGTCATTAATTAAGCGATATAGGTTTGTTTGCTTGTTTTTCGTTATTTGAAAAAAAGGAATATGATTAAATTCTGTTATTTTAAATGTAAAATCGTCTTCGGATTCGCTTAATTGTTTTGTTTCTTTTTGAATAATATTGTATTGGAATAAAGCGACTTCATCTTCTGATGTATGTGCTTTGAAGTAGAGCTTGCTATTGGATTGATAAAAATCCCACTTTAATTTAATGTTTTCCTTACAAATCATTTTCAACTTGTTCATTTTATCGAATGAATATAAATGGAAGTTTCCATCATAGGCTCTTGCAATGAAAAAGAGTTCGTATTCATTGACATGAATAGTGGATTTTACATCTAAAACAGGAGCTATATTTTCTTCAAAGCTATTATTTGAGAATGAATATGACGATAGATAATTAATTGTCGATTTTGTTGTCCAATATAATTTATTGTTGAAGAAAACAAAATTGTTAATATAGTCATTATTCAACTCAATGAGCAACTGATTTTTTCTTGTATCTATATTGTATTCCCATATTTCTTTTTGCTTTCCAGTATCTACTGTATATATTACTTTGTTGTCAGTAATTACTCGAATAGTTGTTTCTATTTGATCATAATTTATAGGGCATATTTCAATGAGTTTTTTTCCATCAAAGACGTAAGACACATCGTGTCTTGACGGTAATTTATCAAATGAATCAAAGAATAACTTATTCTCATAATACTGGATATTGAATATTTGTCGATGTAATGGAAATAATTCATGGATAGCACCTGTGTGCGTATCTATGTAACAGTTAATGTAGTTTCCAAGTGAATCTATTTTTGAGATATAAATTTTATTTTCAAAGGTGATTAGTTCTCCAGGACAGATTAGTCTTTCTTTATTTTTTAAATAAACTCTAGAAAATTGATTGTTGTTTTTTAGCCAGTAACTATGTTTTGAATGATTTACAAACAAACCTAAATTATCATTAAGTTTTATGAATGTATGTTTTAGGAAAATATTGCTTGAGTCATTATTTGAGAATGAGTTAAATTGGAGTAAACCATTTTCGAGATCGTGATGGAATACTTTTAAAGCTTTCCCTTTTCCATAGAGTTTATAAATATGATTTTCTTCAAATTCTCGTTTTGAATAATTTCCACATATCAGTATTCCTACTAGTTCTCGAATTTTTCCAGATTGAAAATATAGCTCATTATGAATGTTTTTTAAATTTGATACGTATTGATTTGAATCTTTCCTACATTCATATACTAGGGTAGTATTTTGACAAACTACGTTTTGGAAATTAATTAACACGAAAAGAAAAAAGATAAATTTCATTATTTTAAGAATTAAAAGTTATCTACTTTTTTATAAATAGTCATAATTTCATCAGTTATTTTCTTAGCTGTAAATTTACGCAAAGCATATTGATAACCATTTTCAATCATCTTTTCTCGTAAATTTATATCATTGACTACCTTCAAAATAAGCTCAACCAAAGCATCGCTATCCAATGGGTCAAAATACAAAGTATCATCGCCCCCTGCTTCTGGCAGAGATGAAGTATTCGCCGCAATGACGGGTGTTTTACTCAATAATGCCTCCACAATCGGCAATCCAAATCCTTCATAAATAGATGGATAAATCATAGCCATTGCATTTTGATATACTATTTGTAAATGTAAATTGTCATCTAAATTATCGACCCAAATCATTTTTTCTTCCAACCCATATGACTTGATTTTCTCTTGGATATAAGCTTTATATTGCTTCCCACGCCCCACAATCACCAATGGAATTTTAAAATTATCCCCTAATTTATGATAGGCTTCAATTATGATTTCTAGGTTTTTTCGTTTGATTACACTTCCTACGGAAAGAAGATATTGGTCTGGAATATTGTATTTTTTTAAAACAGAAGATGGGTTTTCAATAGGACTTTTTTCATAAAACAATGGATTACAACTTTGATAAACTACATCAATTTTTGCTTTGGGAATATCATAATATTTGATAATGTCACGTTTTGTACTTTCAGATATGGCAATAATGCGATCTGCATGCTCACAACTGTATCGAAATTTGTAATCATACATTTTTCTATCAAAAACGGCATAGGTATCTGGATAATGTTTGAAAATCAAATCATGGATGGTGACTATCGTTTTGATACCCGATTTTTGAATATTATGGGGTATTTCATGACTCAATCCATGATATATTTCAATTTTATCTTTTTTTAAATCTTTTACAATCCCATAACTTCTCCAATAGGATTTGAATATTGATTTCGAAATATGCGTCTTAAAATCATCATTTCCAAGAAAAAAGTCCGTTTCAATGTGTTTTTTTATCTTGGTTGTATATAAATGGTATTCATTTTTAGGATAAAACTGATTCAAATGCTTCAACATAGCACGACTGTAATTTCCGAGACCACTGAAATTACAAAAAAGTCGTTTTGCATCGAATCCTATGCGCATATTAATTATTGAGTTATTGAATGCTATTCTTACTTGTACCTATTCTCTCTACTTAGAAAACTCTGTGAAACTCGTTTTTTCTCTGTGCAACTCTGTGTAATAGCCATTTATTTAATCATTCATTATAAGACTGACAAAGCTCCACCAAAACTCCATTAGCAGTCTTAGGATGGATAAAACAAACCAATTTATTATCTGCTCCTTTTTTGGGTTCTTTATTTAATAGTTGAAATCCTTCTGCTGCTAG
>CAZOHX010000255.1:0-4989 GCA_964579315.1 uncultured Saprospiraceae bacterium | reverse complement strand
AACATTGAGAAAAACATACATTCAAACTCAATATCTACAATACTACTGCACTATTTTTTAGTATCCCACCAAACTCTAGAAGTCACCAAATCGCCACCATCAATTCGACTTATTGCCGCTTCCACATTATCCACATTATTCAACTTCTCAGATCCAGGATATACAAATCTTCTTGGGATTACGCCCCCTGTCAATTTACCTGGCTCTTCCGCCGCTACCAATTCAGGATAACCAGATCTTCTCCAATTGCAAAACGTTTCCAATCCATTGCCAAATGTTGCTACCCAATATTGTTCATTGATCATTTTTAAAGCATCCGCTTCAACAAATGGATTGTCCGTTAAATATTGATCGATTTGTGCGTCGGTCACTTCCACACCATGTCCGTACATGGATAAATAAGACATTGCAGCACGAACACCTGCTTCATAGTGGTCTTTCACGCCACCACCTGCTAATCCCCAACGCTCAGCAGCTTCTGCCATCATAAATTCAACTTCAGCATACGTTTGGAAAAAGAAAGGTGCATCATAAACTACCGTTCCAGACCCACCAAAAATATGGATATTAGGTTTTGAATTGGCAGCCAACTTACTTTTATCATTAATGTCCTGACCTACTTGCAAATCATAATCTGTATTTCCATCCACAGTAGAACACAAAACAGATACTCGTGGATCATGTCTATCCTTCATGAAATCCATCAAAGTAGATGCTATTTTGACTTGATTTTCATTTCTAGATGTAAAACATTTTGTCAATGGATTCACATTGGGACCCCGATCATTGGGTGAGTTTTCATATTGTGTAAAGGCAATATCATCATTGCTCTCCATCACTCCACCATCTATGGCTTTAGTTGCCCACGATTTAGCGGCAGCTTCATCTACATTGACCATTCTCATTGCCAAACGCAACATCAATGAATTACCAAACTTCGCCCATTTTGAATTGTCTCCACCGAAATAAATATCTGCCGATCCATAAGAATTTTCGCCGCCAGCTTTGAGTGTCGCAACAGCAGACTCCAATGTCGCCAACATATCCTTATAAATCTCACTTTGTGGATCATATTTTGGAAAACGAATATTTTCTAAATAGCCTTTTCCTGCTTCAAAATATGGAATATCTCCATAAGCATCCGTTATTCTACTGAAAATCAATACTTTTTGAATTTTGGCTATAGCCAAATCAATAGAAGCCGTAGGAGCGTCACTTTGCTCCAATTGATTGATTAAATCTACTACATTTTTTACCGTCGTAGCATATTGTTCTTCAAACAACCAATGTGTATGACCAGGTTTATAACTAAATGATTGATAACTGGTATTGTTCAAATGCTGAACATCTGCCATAATATGAATCATATTCCAAAAAAGGTAAGCTACGTAATTTGAACCGCCCGTGTATAGCTGCACATAAGTAAACTTAGTGGCAGGAGCCAATTGTGTTGGCTTTGTTGGATTTACATTCAGTTCATCAAATCCTTTATCACAAGAACCGAGTGCAAATACCATGATTAATAAAACTAATATTTTTTTCATGTTTTTTTTATTTAAAATTTAACATTAATAGAAAAACCCAAACTACGAGTTGCAGGAATTCCAAATCGTTCAATTCCTTGAGAATTAAGATTATTCAAGGAAGCTTCTGGATCGATATTGTCAATCTTTCTCATCAAGAAAAACAGATTTCTACCTACAAAAGCCACTCTCAAATCACTTACAAATATATTTTTCAACATATTTTTAGGAAGACCATAAGACAGGGTCACTTCTCTAAATTTGATAAAATCTGTGCTATAAACAAATGCTTCTGCAATACCTGCATTTTCAGCAGTCAAATAATTGTAATAAATACTCAAATCTTTAGGTTCTATTGTTTTTGTAAAATGTTCCCCTGTTTCCTTATCCATTCCTGAAATTTCAAGCCCATTTTCTCTCCCTTCCAATGTATTTTGGTGTAATCCTGCGGAAACCAAAGCCAAGTTGGTACCTGAATGTACAGATCCGCCAAATTTACCATCAATCAAAAATCCTAATGAGAAATTTTTATAAGAAACGCTATTATAAAATCCTAATGTCAAAGGAGCAACACCTTTTCCTAAAATGGCATTTTCCCCTTGTACTGGCTTGGGTACACTACCCGTATTGTCATAAATAATATCTCCAGAAATAGAATCTCTCATATAAGTCGTACCGAAAATCACTCCGTAATTCTCTCCTACGATATGAGAAACAATGGCATTTTTAGAACGAGTCAAACTACCATCCACATTAATAGGTGTATCTTCATCATCTGTTTTCACAATCTTACTATTATTGTATCCAACATTGAAAGAAGAAGTCCATTCAAAATCATTTCCTTTTATAGGAGATCCACCAATCAACAATTCCACTCCTTTATTGGATAATTCTCCAATATTTAAAACCGCAGAAGTATATCCTGATGATTTAGAAGCAGCGGCACTAACGATATCATTGGTTGTATTATTTTGATAATAAGCTGCATCAAAAAATAATCTATTTCTAAAAAATCTAGCATCCAATCCTACTTCAACTTCATTTTTTTGAAAAGGCACCAAATTCGCATTAGGAATTGAACTTCCATTTAATTGACCAAAAGATTGCCCTTGGAAAGAACCTGTTACTGCGTAATCCAAATTTAATTGATAAGGTGTTCTTGCTCCACCCGCTACTTGAGCATAACTTGCTCTAAGTTTCATATAATCAACCATATCAGGCATTTGCATAGCTTCATTTAAAAGGAAACTTCCACTCAAAGACCAATAGAAATCGTTATTAGGAGTTGTTTTATCAGGATAAGAAAGCGTTGAGAACCAATCATTTCTACCTGTAAAAGTCAAATAAAAGAATCTACTATAATCCATTTCCACAGATCCATAAATAGAATTTGTTTTAGTTTCTGAAAAGCTGTTTTTAGGTTCAGGCAAGGTAGTATTATTCAAATCTTCCAAACCAACCACGATAAAACCGCTACCCTTAGCTGTCAATCCTTTGAATGTTGAATGTCGGCTATTGACACCGATAACCGTACTTGTAGAAATTTTATCCGTCAAACTTTTATCCATTCCAATCATCAAATCCGCATCCGTAGAAGCGTTATTTAGACTAGATTGTTTCAATTCTCCTGCAGGACGATAAGCCGTACCCCAAGGAGTGACTTGCTTTCGATCTAAGCCATAAGTATCAATACCCGCTCTACCCAAAAGATACAACCAATCCGTCAAATTGAATCTCAATGAGGTAGAAGTAATCAATCGAGACTTCACATCATCATTATTAAAATGATTGGCTACCCAATAAGGATTGGTTTTAAACTGACTGGGTTGATGTCGCAATTCTGTTCCATCTTCATTCGCACCAGGTTTTAGATCATAAATATCCAAACTTCCTGGAAGCAACCAAGCAATCGTGTTTGCATTTCCTGGAGTATCTCCAATAGTAGCACGATTATGTACTTTTTCGACTACATATTTCGCATTTATAGTAGAAATCAAGCGTGGATTGATATTGGCACTTGCATTCAATGAAAATGAATTTCTTTTCAAAGTAGAATTTGGAAAAATATCTTTATTATTCAAATTTGAAAAAGAAAAACGATAATGATAATTCTCTGATCCTTTTGACAACGCCACGGTATTGGTAGCCGTAGTACCTGTTTGATAAAACTTTTCAATATTATCCCCTAAATAAGAATAAGGTCTTTTTTTCCCATCCCAATTGTAAACTAGCGAACCATCATAAGGCATACCCCATGATTGCAAAGAGCCCGTATGAGCATCTTCAATAGCTGCATCTTCTGGCATTTCAACGATATTCCCTAAAGAATCTCGTTCATAACCAGGTTTCAAAGCCATTCGTCCTTGACCATATTTTGTTTGCTTATGAATCAAATCTGTATTGACTTTATCAAAAGTATAAGAACTTGAGTATTCTACACCAAGACCTTGCTGTCCTTTTCCAGATTTTGTTGTAATCATAATGACACCATTGGAAGCCAAAGAACCATACAAAGCTGCGGCAGAACTACCTTTCAAAACTGAAATAGATTCAATATCATCTGGATTCAAAGAAGAAATATCATCTCCCCCATCTCCATGTTCACCACCAAAAGGACCTTTCACCGACCCATTGGTATTATTGATAATCGGAATACCGTCCACAACATACAAAGGCTGATTGTTTCCTGTCAAAGAACTAGCCCCCCGAATAATCACACGACTAGACCCTGCTGCTCCTGAACTATTGGTAGAGATATTCACCCCTGCCACACGTCCTTGCAAGGAATTGATAGCACTAGTAGTTTTTACTTTTGACAAATCATCACCGTTTACAGTTGTTTGAGAATACCCCAACGCCTTTTGCTCACGTTTGATACCCAAAGCAGTAACTACGATTTCGTCCAATTGGGTCGTATTGGGTCTCAACTCAATGTTCACCACCTGATTGTCCCCTGTAAGTGCAATTTTTTCTTCCAAATACCCGATGTAACTCACAATCAAATGTTTCCCCTCCGCTGCATCTACATCAAGAGAAAACACACCGTTGATATCCGTGGTTGTCCCTGTAGTTGTACCTTCAACTACAACAGTAGCCCCAATGATAGGGTCAGCACTATTGTACTCGGTTACTTTTCCTGTGATGGCTACAGATTGGGCCCAAATCGTACTTGAGCCAACCATTATCCATAGGAATACTAGTAAAAAATGTTTTTTTTCCATACTAAACTGGTTTTACGTTAAATAATTCATCAATATAATCAATTGTTGAATCAAACTAGCATTGAGTATGGAAAATACCGTATTTGGGGTATGGGTTGGGGTTTGCTGGGGGTGAAAACTACTGAGTAATGAGTAATACTAGATAGTTGCTTTTTTACCTAACTCATTAATTTTATTGTATATTCTTTAAATCAATAGTCCGTTAGAAAAACTTGTTCAGCGAAAGGGGAATATGAAAAGTATGC
>CAZOHX010000254.1:0-4998 GCA_964579315.1 uncultured Saprospiraceae bacterium | reverse complement strand
AATCAATTCATCTATTTTCTTATCGACGATTTTTGCCCCCAAAGTATTTCGAAACGCTTCTGTATTTTTAGAAAAGTAGGTAAAAATTTCAGAATCAGTACTATTCAAATATTTGAAAATAAAATCAAAATTTTCTTTAGTTGCCCAATCGTCTTGAGTCTTCATATATTCATCAGCAAATGTTTCATGAGAGCCATCATCCAATTTGTATTTTAATTCTACCAATTTTTTCAATAAATCGGGCGTTCTCACTCCATTGGCATACTGTCTTAATAAATAAGATTCCGTATTTCGAGATCCATAGGCAGTTTTTCCAAATTTTATTAAATTATTAACCGTTATAAAACCAGTAGTTCTATTTAATAGTGTTTCATCAGGATTGATGAGAAGCAGAGTCGGATACACAAAAACCAAGTATTTTTCTCGCAATTTTTTCCCTAAAGGAGTCTCCATGTTCAAATGAACATTGATAAAATTTTTATTAAAATAATCCCCTAGTCTCTTTTGTGGAAAAACTTCCTTTTCCAATCTTTTACAAGGCATACACCAATCTGTGTAAGTGTCTAAAAAAATGACACGATTTTCATCTTTTGCCTTTTTGACCACTTCTTCCCAAGATAAATCTGTAAACTGAATCCCCTGACAATAAGTTATTTTACTTACAAAAAATAGAGAAACTACTAATAAAAACTTGTTCATATAAATATTTTATTTCTACTCTAGATGAGTAATGATTTGTTGAATTTGTCTTTCTTCATTAGCATCTATTTTCAGTTTCAATGCTTTTTTAGCCACTTTCAATGCTTCATTTTTATTATTATTTTTCATCAAAATACCGACATATTCGATATAATTTTCAGCCGTTTTATGTTTTTTACAAACTGATTTTGCAAATTTTTCAGCCAATTTTCTAGCACTCTTATCAAAAGTGAAATCAATCGAGAGTTCCCGTGCCAATTTCATTATTTCCCTAGCATCTCCTTTAATTATTTTTTTGGCGTACAATTTTGCTGTTTTTACGTAATTTGGAGCATCATTCATAGCTTTATAAAATTTCAAATCAGATTCAATTGCAAAACTTTTAGCAATAGTTGGCAAATTTGCTTTTGCTTTCGACTTAGCTTCTTGCAATAAATCTTCTGATTCAAATTGAATAGCTTTTTCAACGGTATTCTGACAAGCTTTTTCGATTTTTTGAGCAACTTCATCTTTTGAAGTTAATTTTTCAATTTTTTTACGATTTTCAATTAATCGATCAAATATTCTAGAATCTGCTTGACTAGCTGCAGCTAAAATAAATTTCAAATTAAAATCTGTGCTCAAATCCTTTTGCGATCTCAAATACTCATTAGCAATTTTTATACTTGATTTATTAGATTTGTTGAGTGCATTCACTAAATCATAGATAAGTTGTGGATCACGTTTTCCAGCTTCATACTCCTTCATTAAATCTTGGCTATAATCTACTTTTGAGAGTACTCGTTTTCCCAAATCTAAAATATTCTTCTTTGGTTGAGCCCCCTTCACTTTTTGAAGTACTTTTCCATTTTTATCTATGTAAAATAGAGTTGGAAAAGCTTGAACTGGATATTTTGATCCAAATTTCCGACCTTCTTTACTCTCCATGTCCATTTTGACATTGATAAAGTTTTTATTATGAAATTCGCCAACTTCTGCATCTTTAAAAGTGGTCGCAGCCATTCGTTTACAAGGACCACACCACGTAGCATATCCATCTACAAATAAAACTTTCTCTTGTTCTTTTGCCATTTCTAATGCTTCCTTCCAAGTACCATGGAAAAAATCAATTCCTTGCGCAAACAAAGAATTCGTAAAAATGACTGTAATAATGGTGATTATAATTTTCATACTTTTAATTTTTTTTTGGCAGATTTTATGTTCAATAAGTTAAAATCCAAGATACTCTGATAAACCTACAAACCAAACAACCTATCCTTCCACTAATTCTCGTCCCTGCTGAGTAAACACTTCTAACTCAGACAATAAAGCCTTCGCTTGTTCTGCGATATTGGTCAGTTCTGCTACATTTTGTTCTAGTTTTTGACGAATACTCGAAGCGACCAAAACCATATGAAAATCGTTGCCAGATTCTAAAACCCCTGTCACTTTGTTGACACTAACTTCTGCTTCTTTGTATATTTTCTGCCACTTCGTTTCCAATTGTTTATTTTTTGCAAGTTCTTCATTTCTCAATTTCTCATTATGAATATTTGAACTTAATTTATCTAATTCTTCAAAATACTTTCGTGAATTAGTTCCAATATCTTCAAAATTACCCTTCATTTTATTATAACGCTTCATAATACTTCTCCATTGCTTTTCGAAATCCTTAGAAACTTCAGGTAAATCTGGATTTTCTGCGGTTAAAGATTCTTTTGCTTCTTGCAAACTACTCACCACTTTTGTAGATAGTTTTTTTCGATTTTTTTCAAAAGAATTGATAGAAGATTTCAATTTTTCTCCCCTTTTCAGCGCATTATTGGTTGTTCGTGTACGGCATGATGACAAAATCAATACCAGAGATAATGCTAAAAATAAGCTAATTTGCTTCATCGTTTTTGTTTTTGTTTGATATATCATTTCAAATATTTTCATGTATTCATATTTTAGTACCCCTGTTTTTCTACCTTTTGGCTAGGGCAAAACTATACTTTACCACTTTTTCGTTACAGTTAGCTTTTAATTTATTATCTAATTAGCATTAATAATTAACAATCAATCAAAGCCCCGCAGCCTTAGAGATTTCCAACATTCTATCAATAGATTTTCGTCCTTCTTCAATAATCCAATCATCCAAAGTAATTTCAGGCAATTCATATTTCATACTCAAATACAGTTTTTCAAGTGTATTTAATTTCATATGAGGACACTCATTACATGCACACATATTATTGGGTGGTGCAGGAATAAAAGTTTTATTAGGTGAACGCAATTCCATTTGATGAAGAATTCCAGGTTCAGTAGCGACAATAAAAGTGTCCGCTTTATTTTCCTGTGTATATTTCAAAAGTCCACTAGTCGAACCAATAAAATCTGCTTTTTCAAGTAAATGGGGCTCACATTCTGGATGGGCGATAAATTTTGCATTTGGATGACGCATCATCAATTTAGTAATCTTTTCGTGAGAAAAAATCTCATGCACCATACAACTTCCATTCCAAAGTACTAAATCCCTTCCTGTTTTCTTAATCAAATACGCCCCTAAATTTCTATCTGGCGCAAAAATAATTCCCTTATCTTTTGGAATACTATCAATGACATAAGCCGCATTACTTGATGTACAACAAATATCGGTCAAAGTTTTCAACTCTGCTGTACAATTAATATAACTCACGACAACATGGTCAGGATATTTTGCTTTAAATTTTCTAAAGATATTGGGTTGACAAGAATCCGCAAGAGAGCAACCCGCTTTCAAATCTGGGAGTAATACTTTTTTTTGTGGGCTCAACATTTTTGCCGTTTCAGCCATAAAATGCACTCCTGCAAAAACGATCATATCTGCATCAGTAGTCGCTGCTTCCTGAGACAATCCAAGGCTATCACCAATGTAATCTGCAATATCTTGAATCTCTGACTCTTGATAATAATGAGCCAAAATAATCGCATTTTTTTCCTTTTTTAATTTATTGATTTCTTCAACAAGGTCCAAAGTAGGATCTATATCTATATCTAAAAAACCATTTGATATAAGGTCTTTTTTTGCAATTTCAAATTCAGTCATGTAAAATAATTTATAAAATTGTTATAATTTTTTGGTTCTCTGCCAAAATCTTTTTCTTAGAGAAGAACATTTTTTAAAAAAGTATTTCTACTTACTTAAATCAACGGTTCTACACCCAAAAAGTTATCAGGTAAATAGCAAAAATCATCCATACAATAAGAAAATAGCCAATCGTTTATGAAGATTTGGAAAACCAACTTTCTTCCACTCACCAATTTTTTTGACCCTAATTTCTTGAGAAGGTAACGTAATATCTACTGCAAATCCAAAATTAGTGCCATTACTCAACGATTTAAGAGCCGTTTCTAGTATGGCATTGTTTCGATATGGCGTTTCCATAAAAATTTGAGTTTGTTTCAATCGTTTAGCATGTGCTTCCAATCGCTTTAGTTCTGTTGCCAACTCGTTTTTCTTTGGAGATAAATATCCATTAAAAGCAAAATTTTGTCCATTCATCCCAGACGCCATAAGTGCTAATAAAATGGAAGATGGTCCTACTAAAGGAATAACTTCTAAGTTGTTTTTATGTGCCAATTGAACTATGGCAGCCCCTGGATCTGCAACTCCAGGACAACCTGCTTCTGAAATTACACCAATATCATGACCATCCAAAGCGGGTTGGATAAATGAAGGCAATTCCGCTTCATCTGTAAATTTATTGATTTCAACCATATTCAAAACAGAAATTGGTCGCTCGGGGTTTGTCGATTTGATAAATCGACGTGCTGTTTTTGCTCTTTCTGCAATAAAAAAATCCAGTTTATGTAATATTTCGATTACATAAACTGGAATTGTATGAATAACATTTTCCCCCAAGGGGACGGGAATTAAGTAAATTTTTCCTTTCATTGTTTTTGCCATCATGTCAATGTCACTTGAAAGCATTAACAATTGACCATTAACAATTAATAATTAAAATCATCCTTTATAAAAAGGCAGCTTCACTACTTCCGCCTCCATCGTTTTTTTACGAACTTGAACCAAAATTTTAGTTCCAATTTTTGCATTTTCAATGGTCACATACCCCATACCAATTGGATAACCCAAAGAAGGAGCCATAGTTCCAGAAGTTACTTCTCCAATAACAACACCATTTTGATCCAAAATCGGATATCCATGTCTTGGGACACGGCGACTATCCACAACAAAAGCGACCAATTTTCTAGAGACCCCTTCTGCTTTTTGCTTAGCGAATAAAGGTTGATCAATAAAATCACCTTTTTTCACTTTTGTAATCCATCCCAATCCTGCTT
>CAZOHX010000253.1:0-5009 GCA_964579315.1 uncultured Saprospiraceae bacterium | reverse complement strand
AAATCGGATGTCAAATCATTGGATACACGCTGGGTGGGAGAACTTTCTGAAATTAATTCAGGAAATTGATGTTCTAACTTTTCCAAAAATTTATAGAGTGAATCATATTCAAAATCACTTAAAACGGGTTCGTTTTTGACATAATATTTCCATTCATGAAAAACAATGGTATCTCTCAAATTTTGAATAATGGCCATTGCTTCTTTTTTTGAAAAATTATCATTCTGCTTCGCCAATAATGACTTAGATAATTCATAAAATGATTTTTGCTCTTTTGATGAATACACGTATAAGTTTATTTAATGAAATAAATTTTCACAAATAACTTGATTTTTTACCACCCAAACAACTTTACATATGAAAAAGACTAATTTTCATCAACTTCATTGTATCTTTGAAAAAAAAATTGGGCATGAGCCATCAAATACTAGAGAGCCTACAGGCTGCAAAAAATAAAGGAGAGAAAAAATTTGTTGTTCTTTTAGATCCTGATAAGGTCAGAATGAGCAATGTTGATAAGATTGTTTCATTGGCACAAGATGCTAAGGTTGATTACTTTTTTATCGGCGGTAGTTTAATTGTCAATAGCGTTTTAGATCATACACTTGAATCTATAAAAAAAGCTTGTAATATACCGCTTGTCTTATTTCCTGGAAATTCTTTCCAATTGAGTTACAAGGCGGATGGGATTTTATTCTTATCCTTGATATCTGGACGAAATTCAGAATTACTCATTGGCAAACATGTGATTACGGCTCCTTATTTAAAAGTCAGCCCCTTAGAAATTATGCCTACTGGATATATTTTAGTGGATGGTGGCATTCCGACAACGGTTTCCTATATCAGTAATACTCAACCAATTCCTTATTCAAAAGACGATGTCGCTATGTGCACCGCTATGGCCGGAGAAATGTTGGGACTGAAATTGATTTATATGGATGCTGGCAGTGGAGCAAATAAATCTATAAGTCCATCTATGATTGAAGCCGTAAGTTCTACCATTGATATCCCATTGATTGTTGGTGGGGGCATCAAGTCACCTGAAGAAGCAGAAGAAAAAGCACTCGCTGGAGCAGATGTAATTGTCGTTGGCAATGCGATAGAAAGTGATCCAGATTTGATTACTGAGATTGCTGAAGCTGTTCATAACGCAAGTGGCAAGCGTGCTCCACTATAAAAATGCTTTGACAAATTTCGTAGCGATTGGATATACAATCTTTCTATTTACTATTTAAAAAGCTCCCTACTTGGAATCAACTGAGGGGAATCCAAGCAAGGAGATTGCCATCAACATCTATTTTTCAACTACATTTTCTGATTGGATAAAACTGGCAGTGTCTTTCATCGTGAAATAATCATCTGCTGTATATCCTAAATAATCCAAAACGTCTGTTGTGGCTCCGTTTCGTTTTAAAAATTCGTAAGTTTCTGTTTGATGGCTTTGAGCAGCCATGATTAAGGGCGTACACCCACGGATGTTGGTTTGATCAATTTTTGCATTAAATTGTAAAAGAACACTCACCGCTTTTGCATTTCCATACGCTGCGGCTATATGTAATGGGGTATTTTCCTCATAATCCAAATCATCTACATTTGCTCCAGCATTGAGCAACATTTTAATTATCTGAGGATTGCCCATTTTTGCAGCTTCAGTAATAATCGGGTCACCTATTCTATTTCTCCAATTCACATCTTCAAATGGTTCTGCGGATTTATTGATTAAAATTCCTGCAATCACGTCATTTCCCTTTGTGATAGCGATATAAAGGGGAATTTCGCCATCTTCATTGGGTTGATTTACTTGTGCACCATTTTTTATCAAGTAACTCACTATCTTGTAGTCATTTTCTTGGGTGGCTTGTGCCAATGGTGTCACTCCATTGGTTAAACGATTTACATCTCCTCCTTTTTTAATAATTCTTTGTAATAAATGTAAATCTTTGTTCTCGATAGCTAGAAACAATGGTGCTTCTCCAGCTGAATTTTTATAAGATGATTTAGCACGCTTCAATACCAATCGAATGATGGAAGGGTTTTTATTTTTAATAGCGAGTGTGAGGGGTGTTTCTCCTTCAGAATTTTTAAGATTAATGATGGCATCTTGTACCAAAATTTTGGTCATGGCTACATCATTATTTTTAATCGCTAAAGTCAACAATGTTTCACCATCTTCATTATGACGGTAATAATCCACTTGTCCTGCCTTAACCAATTTTTTAACTTCATCTGCATCTCCATCATTTACAGATTCAAATAGTGCCAAATTTTTTATTTCTTTTTCAGATAGTTCCTTATTAATTGTGGCAGTGTTATCGGTTGCTGGCGGAGTCATCTCTGACGGTGCAGTTGTTGGAGTAGCAATTTTTTCTGTTGGCGTTTCCTGTGCATTCATATTCAAAGTAAAGGATAATAAAAATAAGAACGCTAATTTTTTAATCAATGTCATAATGTAAGAATTTAAAAGTTTACCGAAGAAATCATAGTGCAGCTTGTAATCGATTGATGATTCTTCAAAAAAAAATATTAAAAGTAAATTCTTATCATGTATTGATTTATTAGATTTATAGTATTAAAGGTTAACTCAATCAATCCACTTGTTTAAAGCAAAAAACTTGAATTTTATAAATTGAGATACTTAAATGATATTTTTATATAATTTATTATCCAATATGATATTTTTTTTTAAAATTTAACATATTTCTGATTTTCTAATGAAATCAGCTTGAAATATCATCATATAAAACAAAAGGCAGCTTGGAAAATCCAAACTGCCTTTTATTAAAAAAAATTGCAAAAATTTAGTTTACAACTTCAGAAAGACCTTTTCCAGCCTTAAATTTTACAACGTTCTTAGCTGCAATATCAATTGGCTGCTTAGTTGCAGGATTGATACCTTTACGAGCTTTTCTGTGTGAAACAGAAAAAGTTCCGAAACCTAAAATAGCAGCTTTGTCACCATTTTTCATTGCGTTAGAAATAGCATTCAATGTTGCGTTCAACGCATCACTAGCTTGTTCTTTGGTTAAGTTAGCATTCTCAGCGATGCTACTTACTAAATCACCTTTAGTCATAGTTTGTTAAATTTTAATTATAAAAACGCCGCAAATATAGTCATACATTGATTCTTTCCAAGAATAATGACATAAAAAATCATTATTTTATACGAAAAAAAGACTTTTGGAAGTTAATTTGTAGTAAATTCGATGAAAATCTACATTCACAGAGCCTTTATGGGCAAACAAATATTATAATAATGAAGAAGAAAAACATCTTAATCTATATATTTAGCCTATTTCTTATCAGCTTGGCACTAATGAATACATCTTGCACAAAAAAAGTGGGGTGTCCTGTAAATGAAAATATAAATGCTAAATCGGGCAAAAAAGGAAAATTATCAAAAAGAAGAGGAAAATCAAATCTCTTTCCCAAGAAAATGAGAAAGCGTTAATTTGGCACGCTACTTATAATTATAGCTTTCAGTTACTTCGTAGCTTATAAAAAATACTATATTTTGTTTGTGATTTCGTTTTCGGAGACAATATTATCACAAAAATGATATGTACTCTATCATTTGTAATAG
The DNA here is from genome assembly GCA_964579315.1 of uncultured Saprospiraceae bacterium. Taxonomy (GTDB): domain Bacteria; phylum Bacteroidota; class Bacteroidia; order Chitinophagales; family Saprospiraceae; genus CAMZLN01. The sequence goes on along the minus strand of CAZOHX010000253.1, from coordinate 1,429 downwards.
ACAAGACATTTTTTGAGTAACTTTTTTACGATATTGTTGTTTATGAACTATAATCAGAATAAATAAAAAGTATAGCTATTTTTTTCTGTCTATTCCTTAGTAAGTGGATTCATGAAAAATATGTCCAATTACTTAAGTGTAATATACTTCACATAAAAAGCGATTTGAATACCTTATCTTTGTGTAAGTAAATAAATAATAACTAAAAATTGCCAATTACTAAATTTTCAAATAATAAATTAAATAAAAAATATGCCCACAATTAAATTGACAGCAGCAAAATTTAAATCAGATGTCTTTGATTATACAAAACATTCTGAATGGAAATATTCAGGTGATATTCCAGCCGTAATTGATTTCTATGCTGATTGGTGTGGTCCATGCAAAATGGTTGCTCCAATTATGGAAGATCTTTCAGAAACTTACAAGGATAAAGTTTTGATTTATAAAGTCGATACCGAAGCAGAACAAGAACTATCTGCAATATTTAAAATTAGAAGTATTCCTAGTGTACTATTCATTCCAATGGAAGGAATGCCTATGATGCAACCTGGGGCTCTTCCCGCTAATGCTTATCGACAAATTATTGATAAAGAACTTTTAAAAATCGAAGATGAAGTAGCGGAAGGAAATGCTCCGTCTGAAAAAAAGAAAAGTTAAAATAATTGAACTTTGACAATGCATGAGTTGGTAGCAATAAAAAAGATGGCTTTCTGAAATTCAGAAAGCCATCTTTTTTTTAAATATTCAAAATACTAACCTTGTAACTTAAATTTCACAGGCAAGTTAAATTGTACTCTTACCGATCGTCCCCGTTGTTTTCCAGGATTCCATTTCGGCATTTGTTTTATCACACGCAAAGCCTCTGCTCCACAGCCTGCACCAATATCTCTAACGACTTTAGGTGCGGTAACAGATCCATCTTTTTCTACTACAAAACTTATTACTGTCATACCTTCTACTCCATTCTCTCTAGCGATTGCTGGGTATTTGATATTTTTGTATATAAACTGTAGCATTTTTTTGTCTGCACATTGCTTTCGAGCATTCTTGTCTGACTCTGATTCACAACCAGGGAAAGTAGGCATTTGCTCTACCACTTTAAAAATCTCCTCCACTTCTGGCTCTGGTGGCGGTGGTGGTGGCGGTGGTGGTGGCGGTGCTTTCTTTTTAGGTGGTGGCGGTGGTGCTTCGACAACCGTTTCTTCTTCCACACTATTATCGACAAAATCTACCACTTCTTCTTCTTCCACCAATTCTTCAGGCACCTCTTCAATCACTGGTAGTGGTGGCGGTGGCGGTGGCGGTGGTGGCTCGGCAGTTCTAGGAGGAGCTACTTCAATATCATCTTCCATCATTAATGCACCATCTGGAATAAATACTTCCTCCTCATAAGTTGTCCAACTAAAAGCCAATAGTACTACTGCTA
>CAZOHX010000252.1:0-5012 GCA_964579315.1 uncultured Saprospiraceae bacterium | reverse complement strand
ACGACAGGAATCTGAAATTGTGCTCTATGATAAGCTGCCAAATTTTGAAGTGTTTTTAAGACATCATCTACAAGAATGAAGCTATCATTTTCATTTGACAATGATTTATCATCAACGATGGCAGCTAAAGCACCTTGATCAAGTGCTTTTTTTGCAAATTTATTTCCATCAAAATTTCCCCCTTTAATCGCAAAGAAAATATCATTTTCTTTAATTGTTCGGCTATCAATGGAAACATCATTAGCCTTTAAAAAAACTGAATATATATCTTTAATAGAATCGTTGTACATAATTTCATCCATATTAATCTGACGCTAATCTACAAAAAAAGTCCCTACCTAATCTTAGATAGAGACCTTTTCAATATTTTAATAAACTTTTCTACTTAAGTAGTTGGCCATTTGTTTTTGTGTGTATATTTTTAGATATATGGAAATACCTGTGTCCACCTACTTATATCTTCTCTTGGTAGATTTTCTTTTGAATTTAAAATGATTTCCACCTGTATCTTCATTTCCAGTTGGACCACCTGTTCTAGTCATCGCACATCTAAATCCTAAAGTACGATCTGATTTATCTTCTTCTTTAAATCTTCTAGTACCTGGAGACATCCAATATGCTCTATCAGCCCAAGAGCCCCCTTTGTAAACTCTAGCTTTGTCACTTACCAAAGTAGTTTTACCATAGTTATATGTAACTTCAGAATCCTTATCACCATCTAAGTAATTATAAACTTGACCTCTTTTATAATTTTCACGAGTAGCTACATCATCATCTTTAACATATTGATATCTTACACGACCTAAGCTATCTTTTTCAACAGGGATTCCATTTTCATCTAAAACTTTCTCTTTAAATTTTCCACCTCTATAAGAATTCAAATCTTGACTTTCTACATCTCTCAATGTCAAACTTGTCATAGGTCTATACAAATCCATTGTCCACTCTGAAACATTACCTGCCATATTAAATAGCCCAAAATCATTAGGCATAAATTCTCTTACAGGTGCGGTTATATGTGCGTGGTCATTTAAGTGACCAGCCATACCCATGTAATCTCCTGCCCCTCTTTTGAAGTTAGCCAATATTTTACCTTGATCTCGGTTTCTTAGACGTTGTCTAACCGTATTTCCATCCCAAGGATAAATTCTTTTATCTGTAATCAATTCATCTTTATCGGTTGCTTGATTTCCAACCAATGCTAATGCGGCATATTCCCATTCTGCTTCAGTGGGTAATCTATAACTTGGCAATAAAATACCATCTTCAAAAGATACAGCTCTTTCTCCACCCGTTTTTAAATCTTTAAGATTCTTTTTAACACTACCTTCATACTGACCAAGCAAATATGCCTCAGTATTAAAATTATCTTCGTCCTTTTGCTCTGGATTTTGATTCAAAATACCTTTCTCAATCAATACCATTTCGTTTACACGATCTGTTCTCCATTGAGAATATTCATTGGCTTGTAACCAATTTACTCCAACAACTGGATAATTATCATAACTTGGATGTCTAAAATATGTCTCAACAAAAGGCTCATTATAAGCCAATTCTTCTCTCCACACTAAAGTATCAGGCTTAGCATTAGTTAAAACTTCTGGATAAGTTTCTCCAAAAACTCGAGCTAACCAATATAAGTACTCCTTATAATCAATATTTGATACTTCTGTTTCATCCATATAAAATGAAGAGACAGTAACACGTCTTGGAACATTATTCCACTCAAACATAACATCCTGCTCTGTTTGTCCCATGGTAAACGTACCTCCTTCAATCAGAACTAAATTCGGTCCTGTAACTTGACCTTGATAATCTTTCTTTTCAAATCCACCCCATTTTTGGTCATTATACGCCCAACCTGTTGTAGATGATCTCTCTTTTTTTCCGCACGATGAAGCAATTACAAGAACTGCAAAAAGTAACGTACCTAATTTTAAAAAATTCTTCATTTTAAATTTTCTTTTTTGTCTGTTTAGCCGAATTAACAAATAGTATTTCTAGCATGTAATTAATAAGTCAATCTTTTCAAAAAAACATGCTAAATATTTATTGAAAAGCAAATATAGTAATTTGAATTATACAGATTACAATTTTTAACGTTCTAATTTTATTGTTTTGTCTTTTTTTTAACGAAATATCTCAAAACAGTCATTATAATCAACCTTTTTGGGTTTATCTATATCAAAATTCAAAGTTAATGCCAATTCATGACTCCCCCCTCGCTGTGATGCCAATTTAGATATAGTTAAGTCATAACTATATGCAATTTTAAACCATTTTTTCTTAAATCCCAAAGAAAAAATAGCTGCATCTGAATTGGTTACATCATGTCTGTACCATACTCCTGCAAAAACAAGTCCAACTCCACCATATGCACCTATGTTCAACTGAGAAAAATCTCCTTGTTTTACAAATATAACATTTGGTGATATAAACGCACCTGCACTTCTTTTATTGCGTTCAATTAAAGTGATTTGCATTCCTCCATGCAATGAAAATCTCATGGGCCACCCTTGTGCTAGATTATTATTGACATTCAAGAATGATACGTCTGGTGTATTTATATGTTTAAGAGAAAGACCAAAATAATATTTAGGGCTATACAGCAATAACCCTGATGATATATCCAAACGAGAATGCGATAATTCATTGGGTTGATTCTCTCCTGAAACCAAATTTGGGTCAATGCCATTGATTGGGTCAATTTGATTATAAAAAATTAATTTACTCCAATTTAAAGATTGCTGGATTATACCTGCTTCTACTCCAAATTTGAGAAAAAGACTCCTATTAATCATTAAACGATAAGAAAAGAATCCACTATAATTATTGGTTTTATAGATACCTGCTCCTGCATCATCCACAATCACCTGCATACCAATCCCTGTATTCAACTTTTCAAAATACTGGTCATAACTCATAGCATAAGTACTATACGCCGTTGGAAAAGACGACCATTGGTTACGATAGTTGAGGTGAATCAATGGAAGACTTGTATTGCCTGTAAAAGCTGGATTCATTATTAACGGCGATGCATAAAACTGGCTGAATATTGGATCTTGAGCCTGTCCTAAATAGAATCCCCAAAAAAGTATGAATATAATTAATGTATTTTTTTTAGACATTTTGTACAATTGACGACTGTTAAGAAACAATATTACCTTTAACGTAACGTTTTTTTACAATACAAATTTTGTGTAACGAAAACAAAAAGTAGATTTCAACTTTAAAACAAGAAACGAAAAAATAACTCCGTTTCCAAATTAAAAGAAATTATTTATTTTAAAAGCAAAGAATTTTATATACTTTGCCGTTAAATTGATAAAAACAACTTTAATGAAAAAAATACTTACTATAATTTTAATTTCATTGCAGACTATTATTTTTGCCCAAACTAGTTCTCATCATGAATTGCATTGGACAAATAATGATATGTCTTTTGATGGAGCTTCTCATGTCAATAGACTTCCCTATTTTACGAAAAATTTTGAAGTACCACAAAATGGAGTCATCATGGCAGAAATTAGAAATGCTGTTTATGCTCCATTAATTACCACCAATAAAACAAATTTTGAACTATTATCAAGTAAAATAATGATTCAACCAGTGGTTGAGCTTACTCGACAGACTTTTATCGCTCATATTAGCTTTGTCCCTATTAGAAAAACAGGAAATCAATATGAAAAACTCATTTCATTTGATCTAATTTATCTTTTTAATCCTGAAAAAGAGATTACTCAGCAGAGAGGTCCAGATAATAAACATGAATCCGTTTTAAAAGATGGAGATATTTATAAAATTGGAATCAATTCAAATGGAATCCATCAAATAGATTATCAATTTTTAAAAGATTCGCTTGGTATCGATGTCGATAATTTAGATCCCACAACCATAAAAATATATAGTGCCAAAGGAGGTATTCTCCCTCAACGCGTAGGACTTCCTAGAATTGATGATTTAGAAGAAATTCCTATTTTAGTACTGGGCGAATCTGATAATAAATTTAATACCGATGACAGAATTCTTTTTTACGGAGAAGGCTCAGGTCAATGGAATTACGATTTAGAAAAAGATAAATTTAGTTTCCGAATAAATCCATACGATGATAATAATTACTATTTTTTAAAAATTGACAATCAAAAGGGGCTAAGGCTTTCAACAATCCCATCTGAATCCAATCCTTCTTACATTACCAATGAATCGGATGTATTATACCATATGGAAAAAGATGAATTTAATTTTCTTGCATACAATCCACCCACACATGGAAGTGGGACAAAATGGTATGGAGATAAATTTACAGAATTAAATAATACAAAAAGTTATAATTTTAATTTACCAGATCTAATAACTACATCCCCTGTAAATATTCAAGTCGAATTTCTAGGAAGAAGTAATGTCACCAATGCGTTTCAAGTTAACGTGGCTGACAGTACGTTTAAAAGTAATAATTTCGGAAAAATAGACCTAGGAAAAATAGAAATAACCTTAGCCGAAATCCGTAAAATCAATGAAACTTTTCTCCCCAATTCTGATAAATTTTCAGTACAAATTAAATATCCCCTAAATAATGGATCCTCTTTCGGAGCATTAGATTATATAACTCTTGCAGGTCGTCGAACTCTCAAATTAAATGGAAATCAAACGATATTTCGTGATAAAAAAACTATTGGGAAAGGAGTTGTTCAATTTCAAATCAAAAATACCAATCAAAATTCAATCGTTTGGGATATTACTAATAGTATAAAACCTTTTCAAAGAGCAACAAAGTTAAAAAATAATCAATCTAACTTTAATATGCTTGTAGAAGACTTCAACACTTTCATAGTATTTGATAAAACTGCAATATTTTCTAATCCAATTTCTGGGGAAAAAATTGATAATCAAAACTTGCATCAGTTAGAAGATATGAATATGGTCATTATTACCCCTAACCTATTTGAAGCAGAGGCCAGCCGTTTGGCACAACATAGAAGAGATCATAATCAGTTGACCGTCGAAGTGGTCAA
>CAZOHX010000251.1:0-5037 GCA_964579315.1 uncultured Saprospiraceae bacterium | reverse complement strand
CTATCCAAAGAAAAGCATAGCAAGTCCCATTGGAATTTGCAACGAAGTCAAAGGGAAAATTGGAAGTTTTTCCAACGAAATGTTCTTCTCCTAAAATAATCCTTCCAATTTTTCTTTTGGCGAGGCGTAAATGGAGATGGGGCAGGTTATGTTTTTCCTTCTTTTAACCCAAAATTAATTCCAAGGGCACCGCTGCTTACGAGGAGTAATGCCAATCCCACACCATGAGCATCAGCAATCATTCCCAAACCCAAAGCAAATAAAGATGTCAAAATCGTTCCCAAAAACGATTGAGCAGAAAGAATAGATGTCAAATTTTCACTAGGAACAATATCCGCAAGATCACCCGTTAAAATTGGCTTTCGGATATTCTCAACCCCATAAATCAAAGCAAAAGAGAACAATGCCCCCACCCACCACTCCAAATAATAAAATATTCCACAAATAATACCCAACCCCAACCCTACCAATAAAGAAATTTTAGAAATAGACTTTAATTTTAAACCCACAAACCAATACGCCTTTTTAGAAGCAAAAGAAGTCATCAAATAAATAAAAAAATAAAAAATTCCAATCATAATACCCGTTCGCTTTTTATCATCAAAATTTATAAAAAACGGTAATATTAAAGCCAAATTGACCATAATAGGCTGAATATAATCCTTTATAGCCTTCAAAAAAGAAGAATGAACAGCAGAAGAGTAAATAATAGAAAATACATTTCGTTGTTTCACCGTCCTATAAAAATTAGAAAACACATTACCAATAACAGGTCTAGATTTTAACTTCCTTGAAAAATTTATTGCTTTTGGATAAGAAAGAATATTCAGAAAATTAAGTCCGTAAGGAATTACAGAAAATAAAAATACCTGCCGATAACTCCCCGAATAAAAGACCAAAATCCCCGCCATTAAGGCAGAAACAGCAGACCCCTTTTGCGACCACGAACGAGTTTGTCCATAATATTGAACTTTATATTGCGACCAACCCTTCAATCTTAAATAATCCATAATCATCCCCTTATGCGTTCCAGAACGAAAAGCATCAGCCATTCCATACAAAAACATACCCAAAGCAAACAACTGAAAATGATGTGAAAAATAAAATAAAAGAAATGACGAAATATACAACAAAAAAGAACCCACCAAAGCATACTTTCGTCCATAGCTATCCGCCACCAATCCCGATGGTATTTCTGTCAAATTAATAGTAATCTCCTTAATCGAGTAAACAATCCCAATCTGAGTATAAGAAAGTCCATTTTCAAGAAAAAACAACAATAAAAAGGCATCAAAAAATCTCAGATTTTTGAGAAATCCATACGCAGCAAAATGATAGAATTGTTTATCTTTTTTTGATTTCATTTATGATATGATAGCATCAACAAATAGTGCATAAATTTAACGATTTAATTCATCTAGTACTAATTTGACAAATTTAGGTATATTATCTTGAATAGCCAAAACACAATATTTGATGAGTAAAATGATGTAAAAATACTATTTAAGTACAAATTTCGTTTAAAAGTAGTGGTTAAAAGTCCCTTTGACAAATAATTGACATTAAAACTGACTAAATAGCCCTATATTGTTACCAAATATTTAATGTATGAAAAAATTAAGTATCACCTTTCATTTGACACATGATTGCAACCTAGATTGTGATTATTGCTATACAGGTGAGAAATTGAGTATCCCGATGACGAGAGATATTGCCAATCAATCCATAGATTTCGTACTTCGAGAAGTAGAAAGTAAAAATATTGAAAGATTAGAAATTACATTTTTTGGAGGAGAACCCCTATTGGAAAAACAACATATCTTTTACTTACAAGACCAGTTAAATTCCAAAATAAAAAATTGCAATATCTTTTATAGAATGAGTACCAATGGCATTTTGATTACAGATGCACTGATGAAAGAATTATTTGATCGAAAAATATATACTTCTTTAAGTTTAGACGGGAATATAGATGTTCAAAACAAACATAGGCTCAATAAAGGGGGAAAATCCAACTTCCCAAAAGTCGTCAATGCTGCCAAAATTATGTTAAAATACAATCCAGCCACCAATGTCACGGCTGTGATAGCTCCTGATACCTGCATATCGTTGGCTGATTCTGTTGATTTTTTGTATGAATTGGGATTTAGATACATAACGACCACCTTGGATTATTCCGCTCAATGGGAAATTGCTGATTTTAACAAATTAAAAAAATCCTATCAAAAGCTAGCCCAATGGTATGAACAAAAAATGCTCAACAACGAACGATTTTATCTCAGTTTTTTTGATGAAAGAATCAAAACTAGAACAGAAAAGCCCTTAGAAAAACACGAAAGATGCAATATTGGACAAAACTCGTTTTCAATTGCACCCAATGGAGAATTATTTCCTTGTATCCAATTTGTAAAAACCGAAGGCAATCCTGAATATATGATTGGTCATGTCCGACAAGGGGTTGATGAATCCTGCAATAATCACATTTACTGTTGTTCAGAAAATCCAAAGCCAGAATGTGCAGGATGTGCATTGGAATCCCGATGCAGTAAATGGTGTTCATGCATTAATTATATGACCACAGGCAGCATCGAAAAAGCAAGCCCCATTCTCTGTTATAATGAACAAATTTTAATAGAAATTGTCGATAAAACAGCAGATAGATTATGGAAAAAACGAAGCAATATGTTTATACACAAACATTATAATCCAGATTATGCCATTATTTCACATTACGAGATTACATTATGATAAAAGTAAAACCAAAATATAAATCCTACGCCCCTAAATATCCAAGTTATTTAGATAAAAACCCCTTGGAATATCCCGAAACAATGCCTTACCCTTTCACAGACAAAATGATAGATTTTTTGGCGAAAGCAGGGTTTGTTGGAGCATTGGCATTAAGCCCCATGATAGGACATACACAAACGAAAGATACTGTAGAATTATATAATCCGTTTCCAGAATCGGCTATGAATTTACCTTTTAGATTTGCAATGTTTGGTACAGGCTCACCTGAACGACTAACATCTCAAGATGCCATCAACGTAATTAATCACGCCTTTGAATTGGAAGGATTATCAGTAAAAAAAGAAAAATTTCTAGCAATTGACAGTTGTAAAATTAGGGTTAATTCATATAACGAACAATACAAAATAGGATTTATTTGGCTAGATTGGCGAAATGCAGGAAGTGACTTATGTGAAGGAAATAACTGGTTGTCATACCAAAAGGAAAATGGCAAAAGCTATTATCAACAATTTATAGATAACTCAGAAGCCTTCTTTAAAAATCGGTTGGCACTCAGAAAGCGTATTTTCCCAAAATATAACAAAATAAAAGATAGTAAAAAAGAACAGTTTTTTTATAAACAACTTTATCAATATCAGATCGAAAAGCAGCAAGTAGATATCCAAAAACGAAAAGATTTAACACCAAAGATAAAAACTTGGCTAATGTCTTTCCCCGATTTGTTTTCCGACAAAATCACAACAAATTTATACACCAAACTCTACAATTTATATAATTTGTTGAAGTTGCCAAATATTAAACCACTACTTGAGATTGAAGCTAACGAAATTTTAAAAGAAAAAAAGAAAAACCGAAAAAAAAGGAGCGAAAAATTTGTAAAAATATTCAATGTAGTATCTGCAAGCACACTTTCAGAGAGTCCATATTATAAACAACTTTTTATTGAATTATTTTCGCTTAATTGGAAAGAAAGAAACTTATCTATTTTCAAAGATGCAGAAGATTATTTATCAATTTCTAGACAAGAAATAGGATTTTTAACGAATCCGAAAAATTATTTTATTGCCCCAATATCGTATAAAGATAAACGTATTACTCTTCGAAACCTTTATCTTGTGGATTATACCAATTTTCTTACAGTCGAAGAAAAAACTCAGTTTGAAAAAATTCAAAAGCAATTTCAAAATGAAAAAAATAACCTAATCAAAGATAAACTAAGAAAACAAATGCGTCCCTTCTATGATAAAATGCGAAAATTATACAAGGAAGCTGAAACTAAACACAAAGAAGAAGTAAAAATAAAAACATTAAAACGCCTAGAAAATGACGTACGCATGTACATCCAATGGGCAAAAGCTCAACAAGGGTATTAACAAATAAACAAATGATAAAAGTAAAACCAAAATATAAATCCTACGCCCACAAATATCCAAGTTAATTTTTAAAAACATAAAATATACCATTAAGCTTTTCGTTTGAATGACCTAACCAACCACTTTTTCAATGAAAAACATCCTTTTTCTCTTCGCTTTCTTATTGGTCACTTCTTTAGGTGCTCAAGAAACTTCACAATTAAAACTTTCCATTTATTTTGAAACAGCAAGTTCTGAATTAACTCCTGATTCTAAACAAAAAATGGATGATTTTACACTTCAATTGTTGAACAAACCTGATTTTGACATCCAAATCGAAGCCTACACCGATGATCGTGGTACAATAGAATATAATCAGAAATTGGCAGAAAAAAGAGCCCATACAACCTTTACATACTTACTTTCAAAAAATATTCATCCCAAAAGCAGTCATGTAATAAGTCATGGCGAAAGCCATCAAGTCTGGCTAGAAGATGAAGTACTCAGGAGAAAAGAAAATAGACGTGTCGATTTAATCGCAACCACCTATTACTTTACATCTTTTTCTGATATAAAAAATAGATTGCTGCAAGGACAAGACCAAGAAATTAGTTTTCCAATTTCAAAAGGAAAGACGATTACCACTCCTAAAGGAACCATTTTGGAAATTCCCTCAGATGCTTTTGTCTTTGAAGATGGATCTATTCCTACAGGAAAAATCAATTTCCAAATCAAAGAAGCTTACAAAGCATCAGATTGGTTTTTGAATAATCTAAGTACGGAAACCGTCAATGGAAAATTATTACAAACAGCAGGGATGGTTTATACTGATGCTACTTCAGAAGGAAGAAAAGTAAAATTAATAGAAGGGAAATCTATTAAAATAACTGTATCAAGTGAATCTAAACCCATAAATGATATTGAATTATTTTAT
>CAZOHX010000250.1:0-5042 GCA_964579315.1 uncultured Saprospiraceae bacterium | reverse complement strand
CTGAACATCAAGATAATCATCATCAACTTTCAAGGAATCCACGCCATTACCCAAATTAGAAGTATCTTTTCTAACGATTGCATCTTGAAGCTGCGTATAAAATGCCGTTCCACTGATTAAACATTGCCAACCATTTTTTGAACCCAAACCTTTTCCAAGTGTTACTTCCGAATTGATAGAAGTTTCTGGTTTTAAACCCACATTAGGAGTAGTAACTTTACCTTTTTTTGTTCTTATTTTAGCAAAATCATCAATATTTGGAGATCTAAATGCTTTGGCCACAGATGCTCTCAATTGCCACTTGTTTTTTGTATTAATTGTAAATCCAGCCCCCCATGTCAAAGCACTATTATTGCTTTCTATTCCAGAATAATACTCTTCAGGCCATTGGATTAAATCAGACAATTTATATTTTGCACGAATTTTAAATGTAGAGTATCTCACTCCTGCATTAAATGCAAAGACACGATTCTTACTTCTCCACCTATAATTACCATAATAACCTGTATTTTCTACAGAACTGCCCGCACTTGGATATCTAGTAAAAACATTAAGTGTATCAATTAATTTATCTACAATATTTATTCTATAGGCAATGGATTGAACATCATTAAAGGTATAGTTTGCACCATAAGAAAATTGATTTTGCTCATTTTTATCCAAATATTTATCAAAATCTGCAGAAACGGCATAAACTTTTACATCTTCCTTATTGACTTTACGTCTGGCATTTCCAAATTTCCTACTAAATCTATCTTCATCCAATTTTTGATAAGAAAAAATAATCGTTCCCTTGTCGTAGGCAATATTTTTATTCAGCAACCTACTTTTAAAAGAGATAAGATTTCTTTTTTGAGGACCATAATACCATTCAGAATACTTTAAATTTTGTGGTTCTCCTTCATATTCTGTCATTCTATCATATCGTGGTACGTTGGAAGACGTAGAATATTGATAGTTGAGAATAAAATAAACTCTATCACTAGGCTGAAATCTAAATTTTGTCATAAAATCAGGTTGACTATATCCTGACTCTTGCTTCGTTTCAAAACCTATTGCCAACTGGCGATTGGGATTTACATTTGGAATGATTTGATCAACGCCTTCACGTCGTATAGGAAAGTATAAACGTTTTCCAAAGTCTGGAAAACTATCGGGTCTCCGACTTCCCGAAGTCAAAGCATCATAATCCGTAAATGAGCCACTCATCAACATTGCCCATTTTTTCTTACCATAATTAAAATCAATATGAATGCGTTTTTCTTTATTTACAGAAGAAAATCTTGTATAAAAATTGGTTTCATTCCGTACCGTTTGAGCTCTATTGGTCGAAAATAACAATTGTGGATCTTTCGTTCTGAAATGAACTACCCCTCCCAAAGCATCACTACCATACATCAATGAACCAGGCCCATAAATGACCTCTGCACGTTCAAGTACAGAGCCATCCACAGTGATAGCATTTTGTAAATGACCACTTCTATAAATCGCATTATTCATTCTTACTCCATCTACTACCAACAAAACTCTGTTGGCTTCAAAACCACGAACGATAGGACTACCGCCCCCCATTTGACTTTTTTGCACATAAATATCTGCATCATAACTTAATGCATCGACTGTAGTTTGTGCATTTTTAAAATAAATGGCCTTTGCATCTACTTTTTCTACTTCATAAGGAATTTCAGAAACAGGATCATCTCTCCGACCAATGACAACAATCGTATCGGTCAAAACATCTGGAAACATTTTAATCTGACCCGATGCCTTTTTAATTTCAAAAACTTTTAATGTTTTTTGAGCATATCCCACATAAGAAAAGATGATTTCAGCATAATAATTCAACCCCTTCAGAGAAGCCTTACCGCTAAAATCCGTAGAAGCAGTATATTTAAAATCGGGAGTATAGATATTTACTCCAATCAAGGGTTCTCCAGTATTGCCATCAGTAACATAAACAGAAATATCAGTTGGAAGCGTGGATGCAAAATTTGAAAAAGACAAGCCTATCAAACAAAAAGTAAGAAGTACTTTTATATTTTTTTTAAAATAGGAGGAAATGTTTTTATTCTTTTTCACTTATTTCTCTTGTTCCAGCATTTGGAAGTTTAATTGTAAATATAGTCCCTTTTTCCAATATACTCTTTTTTACAAAAATCTTGCCAAGGTGATACGACTCAATGATTCGCTTAGCTAAAGACAAACCTAATCCCCATCCTCTAGTCTTTGTAGTAAATCCAGGCTCAAAAACCATCTTCAGTTTTCCTGGCGGTATTCCTTGCCCCGTGTCACTAATGTCTATATCAATATACGCTCCATTTTGTGTGACAGTTGCCTTAATCTCTCCTTTTCCACCCATTGCATCCAATGCATTTCTCAGTAAGTTTTCAATGACCCAATCAAATAAATGAATATTGATATTGACATACAACGGATCGTTTTCTATAGATGGAAAGTCAAATGATACTCTTCGAGGTGCTCTTGCTTGCATATAAATTCTACATTCTTCCAAGCGAGTATAAATATTTGTTTTTACCAATTTGGGAGCAGACCCAATTTTTGAAAATCGATCAGCGACTAGATCCAAGCGTTCCACGTCTTTTTCCAGTTCTTTGATAATATCTTTGGCATCTTCGTCGTCATTGGACAACATCAATTTGAGATGTTCAATCCAAGCCACAATTGCAGAAATGGGTGTTCCCAATTGATGAGCAGTCTCTTTGGCCATACCCACCCAAACTTGATTTTGCTCCGCCCGCCTAGCCGTACTAAAACCCAAATATCCAAAACCTACAAAAGCCACAATTAGTAAAAACTGAAATAACGGAAAATATTTCAACATAGTCAATAAAGAAGACTCCTTATAATAGATTGAATTTCCAAATCCTACAATAGGTTTTCCTCCTGCTGCTTTTATTTTTGTTAATTCTTTTTTTAGGAAAGGAATAAGTGTATCTTTTTGCTCTCCAAAATTACGTCCTTCGATGATTGTCTCCGCATCAGACACTAAAATCATAGGGATGGTAGTATTGGATGAAAGAATTTTTTGATGTAAAGTCAAATCACAATTATTGTCTGCTGTAGTGATACGCTCAGATGCCAACAACCATTGTTCTACTTTTTTATGCTCTTCATCTGCTATTTTTTGAGCGACATAATTGGTATAGAACAAGGAAAGCAACACAATAATAATTCCTATTATTGCTAAATATATTTTCCAATTCGCTTTTTGCTTATAAATATCCATAATCTTTATTCAGTACAAATCTAATTAAAATAATGAGGGATTCTAATTTTAAAAGAAAGACCTTTACATTTACCCTAAAAATAACGAAAATGGATATACATATTATTACAATTGGTGATGAATTATTGATAGGACAAGTAGTAGATACCAATTCTGCGTGGTTGGCACAGCATTTTAATGCAATGGCAATAGGAACTGTCAAAAAAATATTTACTATTTCAGATCAAGAAGATACCATCTTTCAAACAATAAAAAATTCCTTTAAAGAAGCTAGTTTGGTAATTATCACAGGCGGATTAGGTCCTACAAAAGACGATATTACCAAAAAAGTCTTAGCCGATTTTTTTAAGGATAAAATGGTGTTTAATGAAGCATTATATTTGAAAATAAGGGATATTTTTAAAAATTGGGCTCATAAAAATGTAAAAATCACCAAAGAACAATTTTTCTTTCCATCCCAAACAACTTTATTGACCAATAAAATGGGTACGGCTCCAGGTATGTGGTTTGAAAAAGATGAAAAAGTATTGATTTCCTTGCCTGGCGTTCCATTTGAAATGAAATATATTATGGAAACTTCTGGATTTGAAAAATTATCGGATAAATATGAAAATGATCCCGTAGTCCATAGAACTATTAAAACCGTAGGAATAGGAGAAGGGAAGTTATCAGAAAAACTAGAAACCTATGAAAATAACCTTCCAAAAGATGTGGGGCTTGCCTATTTACCATCTATAGGCGAAGTCCGATTACGATTGACCATACAAGGATCCGATTTGGCTCAAATCACTCAAAAAGTAGATATTTATAAAAACAAAATGGTAAATATCTTAGGTGACTTTGTATATGGTTTTGAGAACGAAAGCCTTGCTCAAGTAGTAGGAAAACTATTATTGTCTCAAAAAAAGACCATTGGCTTTGCAGAAAGTTGTACAGGCGGTTATCTTTCACACCTAATAACTTCTGTCCCTGGAGCATCACAATATTTTGAAGGATCAGCAATCACATATTCTAATACTCAAAAAGAAAATTTATTAAGTGTTTCTCCTGAGATATTAAAAAAACATGGTGCGGTTAGTCAAGCCACAGTGGAAGCCATGGTCAAAGGAGTATTAAATCATTTAAAAACAGATGTAGCCGTATCTATTTCAGGCATTGCGGGCCCAGATGGAGGTACTCCAGATAAGCCCGTTGGGACTATATGGTTTGCAATAGGTGACTCAGAACGCATCATTTCAAGAAAAATTCAGTTACAGAAAGATAGGATAAAAAATATCCAGTATTCTGGAATCTACGCATTAAACTTGATTCGTCAGTTTTTACAAGAAATTATTTAGAATTATAATTCTGTAAATACGATTAATTAGTTTAATTTTGTGGCTTCAATCAATAATATAAAAATAAGGAAATGGCTCAAATAGAATTAGTAATGCCCAAAATGGGTGAAAGTATCGTAGAAGCAACAATCTTAAAATGGGTAAAACAAGTAGGTGATACCGTAGAAGAAGATGAAACTATATTGGAAATTGCAACAGACAAGGTGGATTCCGAAGTTCCATCTCCAGTAAGTGGGGTGATTACTGACATATTATACCAAGAAAATGATGTGGTAGAAATAGGCAAAGTACTGGCTATGATTGCCACTGAAGGTGAAGCGGCAACTCCCACAGTTAAAAGTACACCCGCTAAAATAGAAAAACCAGTATCTAACGGCGTAGCAAAAGCAGAACCCGTAATGGCAACCGCTGTTGTTGCATCTGCACCAGTACAAAGTACAGGTAATAGATTTTATACC
>CAZOHX010000249.1:0-5043 GCA_964579315.1 uncultured Saprospiraceae bacterium | reverse complement strand
CTTTAAATCCAGCGATACATGGCTTGCACCAACTTGCCCAAAAATCAATATAAACTACTTTCCCTTTGAAATCACTCAATGAAACGACCTTGCCATTTTCATCCATCACATCAAAATCTGGTGCCACTGCATTTTCCATTCCAGTCAAGTCACGACCATACATTTTTGAAACTTTCTCCGTATATGCTGGAAATGGGTTCGATTTTACAAAATCAGAATATTCATTATTTGCCAAATCCACTTTCATAGTACGGTCATAGACACTATTCAAAATATCCATCATCATGTAATATTTTGCTCGTCCTTTCAATTTGGTTTTGGCTATTTTATAAAAAGGAATATAAATTTTGAACATATTCAAATCTTTTGGCAAATATTTATAAACCACCAATGCTCTCAAAAAATTTGTATATGATTTGGATTGAAAGAGAGATGCATCATTGTAATCCATATTTTTAGCCACTTGAAAAGTCTTGGAAACTTGATTGTATCTTTCCTGATTGAGCATCATCGCATTTTCAAAAAACCAGATAATTTTATTGGTTTCAAAACCATAATTAATATCTGTCTTCAAATGTATGTAAAAAGATGGACTCAATTTGTTTCGATGTTGATTCAATAGTGCCAATTGACTATTATGCGTACTTTTTATGGATCTCAAATATTGGATATCGGTATGCGTCGTTGCTTTACGAGCCATATTTTCCGTACTTTCAATTTTCAAATATCCATAATCATAGGTTTTTGGAGTATGATTTGGAAAAGTTCTAGTATAATCGGCTAAAAAATTATTATTCACAGCCCCTTTCCCTTCAAAATGCAGGGTTTGAAAAATATTATTTGCATCAAACAAAATGGTCAATTGGTCATCCATTTCGTGATAAACATGAATAACGGAGCCATCATATTCCAAATCAATATATTTGGGGGCATCAAGTTCTAAAAAAAACTTTATTTGATTTTGTGCATCTAGAGAAACACGAAATTCACTCAAAAATTCATCCAATTTATGCTTTTTGTATTTAAAAACGAGATCTCTTGAAGTAGGATGATCAACTTTTATTGTGACAATAACTTGTTTTGCAAAAATGCTTGTTCCAAAACACAGGAATAATAGTGCTAATAATTGTTTTTTCATATTTTATTTAGGTGTTTATTGTTTGTATGGTTATAAGTTTTTGTCTTTAGTGCATTCCCAATTCAATTCGCATCTTCAGACGTAAAATTATGGGCGGCATACAATCGATCATATCTCGCACCAAAAGGTGTATAATATACCAAAATAGTGTAATCATTTTCAGTTTCATACCAATTGCCTTCGGTTTCTTTAAAACTTATTTTTTTAGAATCATGCGGGACAACTGCATATAGATAATTGTAATATCCTTGCTTTAAAATCACTCGCCCCCCATATACATAATCATCGGGGTGATACTCCAATTTAAATTCATCTTTGATTTTCCAATCTGACAACTCCCCAAATAAATACACATCCGCATCAGGAAATTCAGAAGGTGCATCTAATGAAAAATAAACAAAAGCATAATCCGAAACAATATCGTTGTTTTCATTGTAATTGGAGATATTTCCAAAATTTTTAACATCCAAAGATACTGCTCTTTTGTTTTGAATGACATATTTTCCATTCAAATCTTGATAAGAAAAATGAGATAAATCTTCTCGATTCGCATCCGTAAAAAGATATATATCATAACCATCTTCTAGGGCTTCTAAACGTGCCATACTAGCATTTCTATCTCTAAAATTACGAATATCCGTATATCGAAACTCTTTCCCGCCTTCAAAAACAATCTTATCTTGATAATCAAAATCCATCTCTTCTCCACGCACATATCTAGGTGAAATATCCTTTATAGCGTTATCCCAACGACCATTTTGTAATACGGTAGCAGTTATTTCCAGCATCGGAGATTGAATCAAAACATCTTTATAGGTTACTTTAAAATCAATTTCTTGATGAGTATGTTGTTTCATGATATTCACAGGTAAATTCATAGAAGTAAATACATTCAATTTGGGTTCAACCACCAAAAAACGCCTTACCAATACCAATTCGTTGTCTTCATTATAAACATTGAGCAGATAATTGCCTGATTTGGTGACAGACATATCGCTATTTGGAAAAATCAAACGATAATGCGTATAATCGGTATAAGTATTGTAAGAAAAGTCGTACTCATCAATATCCCCTTTTGAAAATCCTTCTCGGTACTCCATTGGCTCTAAGCCCGATCGCTGCCAATCTTTATTGCATTGAATCACATCATAGGTATAATTGACCACATCTCCCTCCATATCATCAAAGGTTAGTTGCAATTTTCCCCCGTCTAAATTGATGATAGGGTTTGAAATGGGCAATCCTGCCAAATGACATTTTACCGTACGAAGATTGGGCGATAATATTGCATTATCGTTTATAAATGGGGATTCTTGTCCAAAAGTAATGATGGGCAATAGTAGTAATAAAAAAAATATTCGCATAGATTTAAAATTCATATTCAAGGTAACAACGAGATTTACTCTGATAACGTGCTTTTATTTTGATAAATTGTTTAAAAAATTGATACTCATGATAACAAAAAATCTAAAAATAAGAGTTGAAATTATCAATATGAAAAATTTCCAAAGAAAAATTCTGATTTTCATCATTTACATACAAAAAAACACCAATTTATCTTTTATTTTAACCTTTTTTCCTACCTTTGTGTACTATAAGAAATACGGCTTATTCAAAATCGAAATCTAAACAAATATCCTTCAAGTATTGTTTTTAGTAAATATATCAACTATTAAATTTTACAAAAACAAACTCTATTCTAACTCTAAAATATAACTATTCCTAGTCAATCTGTATATAGGTAATCGTTATTTTGCCTATTTTTACAAAGATACTGCTATTCAATAAGCCTAGTGGATAGAATGCTTTAAATTTAATCACACATTTGAATCAAGCTTACATTTATGTTACAACAAATTAAAGAAATAAAAAAATCAAATAAACAAAAAATCGATGATTTCTTTCATGAAATCAACCAAAAAGGTATCCTTCACTATGATGAATTGCTAAAAAAGCATCAAATCAATGTTGATACTGTGATTTCTTTTGCAAGATGGTCCACGGAAAACTATCAACGAGTTTGTTTGAATAGATCAAATGACATGGAACTTGTTTTATTGTGTTGGAATATAAATCAAGGAACGCCAATCCATAACCATGATGATAAAGAATGTGCCGTTCATATTATAAAAGGGACTTTTGCTGATAGTTTATACTCTTCTGATTTACCTAAAGTATTGCAAGAAGTTAGGCAACTCAAAGTCGGAGATTCCACCTATCTCACAGATGAAATCGGTAGTCATTCTTTAAAAAACGATTCCGATACGCTAGCAATTTCATTACACTTATATGCAAACCCCATCGATAAATGTGAAGTTTATAAAGAAGACTCTTCTGAAGTTTCCGTTAAATATATGTCCTATGATTACGACTTTTCGGGAACAGACTCCAAAAATGAGATGATTGATACTTTAAATCAGTTTGTTTCTCTTTCCACAGACCTGCTTGAAGATGAAATTAAAAATCCTATTTCAAAAAGAATACCTGCTCTTGATCTTTCAAAAACAATTGATATTGCTTTGTCTGATGCACCTTTAAGTGAGCAAGCGTATTATGAAACACTAAAACAAGTCGTCTTAGCTACTCCAAAAACATCATCCAAACTATTTTTTAATCAGCTTTTTGGGGGTAGAAAAAGCAAGGCAGTACTAGGAGATTTATTGGCAGTAATGCTCAACAATAGCATGTACACCTACAAAGTGGCTGGCGTTCAAGTGGGTATTGAAAAAGAAATTCTCAACCAAGTTATCCAAAAAATTGGGTATGGGAATGAAGCTGCTGGCACTTTTCCCGCAGGAGGTTCCATGAGTAATTTTATGGGAATTTTGATGGCTCGTGATAGAATCAATGAACAAGGAAAAAATCAAGGCGTTGCTAAAGATTTGATTGCTTACTCTTCTGTAGAATCTCATTATTCTATTGAAAAAAATGCCGCTTTTATAGGCATTGGACGTGATAATGTAAGAAAAGTTCCATCCGATAATAAAGGAAGAATGCAATCTCATGCACTTTCATCCATGATTAAGGAAGATATCAAGGCAGGAAAAACACCTTTCTTTGTGAATGCAACTGCAGGCACGACAGTACTTGGAGCCTTTGACCCAATCAACGAGATTGCGGATATATGTAAAAAATATGGAATTTGCCTACATGTGGATGGAGCTTATTCTGGATCTGTTTTATTTAGTAACAAATACAAATATTTACTGGAAGGAGTTGAAAAATCTGATTCATTTTGTTTTAATGCTCATAAAATGCTTGGGACGCCCCTTAGTTGTTCTATTATTGTTGTCAATGACAAAAAATATTTATACAATTCTTTTAGTAATAGTGCAGAATATCTCTACCAAACCGATCATGATGAATATAATTTAGGTAAATCTTCTTTTCAATGTGGAAGACGCAATGATGCTTTGAAATTTTGGACTCTTTGGAAATCCGTAGGTACGAATGGTTTGGAAAAAATCGTGGATCATCAATTTTACCTTGCCGATGTTGCTCGTGATTATGTAAGAAATCATCCAGATTATGAATTGTATAGTTTTGAGAATTCTACATCTGTTTGCTTTAATTATAAAGGCATTCCTGCCCATAAAATTTGTACAGAACTATATGAAAAGGATAGCTTAATGGTTGGTTTTGGTACTTTTGAAGATACTGAATTTATTCGATTGGTAACCATCAATTCATCGAATCAGAAAGAAGATATTTTGTACTTTTTTGAGAAATTGGAGAAGACTGTGCTTGAAATTAGTTCTAGACGAAATTGAAATATAGTTGAGTAGGGAGTAATATTTGCTTTGGCAAATATTGTTGAGAAGGTGAGACCTAACCATACTTGTACAATAAATTAATTGTACAAACATAGTCTTCTCCCCTCCTCAACAAGATTTTGCTTGGCAACA
>CAZOHX010000248.1:0-5056 GCA_964579315.1 uncultured Saprospiraceae bacterium | reverse complement strand
AAAAAATGTATCTCATCGGTTACAGGATTCGGAAAAATACTTAGCATCATTTCATCACTTAGATCAATTGATGATGTTAGTTCACCACATTGGCAATCAGACTTAATTTTGTCATCCTGAGTAGATAAATTTTCATCATCACAAGGAGCTCCAATTTGCTCATTATTACATAACATATTTAACACACCTTGAAATGGAAGTAATGAATTATTTTTGAAATCAAAAAATAGACCTTCATTGCAGTTTTTCTCAATTAGTTTTTCAGGTATGCATTTTGACAAATTATTGTCGTTGAGATACAACCATTTCAAATCTGGAATATTTTCTAATTCTTCGGGAATAGAACCAGTTAAGTTATTTTCACTTATTCTCAAATCTATTAATTTTGATAATTGCCCGATTTCAATAGGAATTTGACCAGAAATTTGATTTTTATTCAAATTCAACCAAACTAAATTGGAAAGCTGTCCTATTTGTTGTGGAATTTCTGATTTTATCCAATTATTACTTAAATCTGCGTCAGCTAAATTATTGAGATTTCCTATTTCTTTTGGCAATTCCGATAAATTATTGCCATACAAATAAAGTGTTAGCAAATTTGACAATTGACCTATATCTCTAGGAATTGCTCCGCTTAATTGATTTTTTTCTAGAAATAGACCATTTAAATTATTTAAACTTCCTATCTCTTTTGGTATATTGCCTACCAATTTATTTTTTGATAATTTGTAACTACTCAGGTTATTAAATTGCCATAACTTTACCTAAATATTCTAAAATATTCAAGTTTCGTTTTTTGAAAGTATCAATAACAGAACGTAAGATACAGAAAGTATCCTGTCCAGATTTAAATTGTCCAGATATTTTTTGCTTAACTTTTATGTTTCGAATAGCCCTTTCAGATGCATTATTATCAGGAGGAACTTCTAAATCATATATACATGAAAATAGATAATTCCTATTTTTTATCATAGATTTTTGAAAAGCAAAAGTTTTTGGGAATTTTTGCTTATTAATACAACGTGTAAGTAGTCGATTTAACTGCTGTTCTAATTTGAAAACTTCACGACCATCTTTTTGATAAGCCACATTTCGTTCAACAGCTACTTTTCTCAATTCTAAAATCTTTTTTAATAAATTTTTAAAATGACTTGCCCACAAATCTTTCTCCGTTTCTTCAATAAAAATAAGGTCTCTTTGAAGATGAGGAAAGCATAGTTGTTTATTTTTTGAACCTATTTTCAATTGAGCCGCCCATCTGTCAGAACCAATTGTAGCATTTTTTAAGCCATCAGGGAAAATTCTTTCTACTGTTGCAAAACCACGGTTATTCGATGCGGTAATAAATGTATTTTCAATATTTTGCCACACCCAAATCCACCATTTCTTACCATTAACTTTTGCTCCTGTTTCATCTGAACCAACATAATTGGCAGATTTTATATGTTCCAAAATTGCATTATATACAGAAATAGATTTCCGAGCTCCTTTATTCAATAAATTTTCTATACTGCCTTCACTTAGAGGAAGACCGAAAACAGAAGTAAACATTTCCTTTAACCGTGCATAAGGTACGTATTGAAATACATTAAGATAACAAATTAAAGCAATAACACTTCTTCCGTATTGAATCGGTGCATTCACATTTTTCGGGTAGTCTGCTTTTTGTTCATGTCCACACAAACACTTGCAAACATGTTGACGATATTCAATATAAATTGGTTTTATTGGGGGTATCTCAACTACTTGCCGTTTTGAAAGCAAATAATGATTTTTTTCTGATAAGTTAGATCCACATTTATTGCAATATTCACTTTTTAAATCAATATATTTATCTGGTGTATCTTTTTGTTTTAACGTTTGGCCTTTATGACCTATTTGTCCCCCAGTTTTCTTGCCTGTCTTTTTCCGTAAACTCCTATTCTTTTTGGGCTTAAATTTATCATGACTTGGAGGATTATTACTATTGTGACTATCTTTTTTTACGACTTTACCTTGTAAAATATTTAACAAGGTTTCAATCTTTTCTTCTAAGATTTTTACTCGTTGCTTTAATGCAATATTTTGAACTTCTAAATGCTTTAATGCAGCATTTTGAACTTCCAAATGCTTTAATGCAGCATTTTGAGCCTCCAAATATAATATGTACTCATCTTTTGTCACGGTGTAATATTACAAAAAAATATTATATTTGTGAAATTATTTTACATTTTATAACAACCTGAGTAGTTACGAAGTATATATTGATGAAATTAATTCATATAAGCAATGATTTACATTTTGAAATTGGACATAAAAAATGTTGCGGCATATTTAAATAAGAAGTGCTGAAGTAATTTACTCATCAAATGAGTGTTCAACATAACATGAAAATATGACTTTACTGTATAACCTGAAACCTGACAATGCAAATATTACACACTAAAGTTAAAGGTTTTGGAATGGCACACACATTAGTTTGATTAATTACTAATTATTTCTAGCCGTAGTTAATTTGTCATAGAAATGTCTTTGTGATTATAAATTCTGTTTTCTATCGCTATTGGGCAATTAAACGAAATTATTTTCTGCAATATCCTGATTTATTAGATTTTTGAAAAATTAGTGCCTTTTTATATATATTTATATATATATTTACCACAGATAAATTATCCAATGTTTGATTGACATTCCCCAAACAAGTGCTAATGATTTAGATAAACTGAGAAGTATCTTGTAAACATTGTTATATGTTTTATGGGATTTTGTTTTTGCATACTATTATTTAGAAATATGATTCTAAATAATTGAACTTGTTTAGGTTTGTTATTTGTTATTTTGTTTTGTTAAAATTTCAAAATGTATGAAAAATCTTTTTTTAAATATATTCCAAAGGTTACTATTTTTTAATCAATAAATTTTTTTTATGAAAAACCAATTAAATTTTTTTAGGATGATTATGTGGACATTTGTCTTCCTGTTTTCCATGCAATCGTTTTCGTTACTTAGTCAAAATAATTGTGAAACAGGACCAAGTCCTCAAATTATTACAGATGTGATAAATACTTGTCAAGAGCCCAAGGGAGATCACGTTAAACCATCTGAGTGTATTCATGTATGCGAAAATACCCCAATAGAGTATGAAGGTATCGTAAATGCCAATTCAATACTTTCATGGCAAGTTTTTGGAGGAACTTTAGCAAGTCCAAGTACTGTGAACCCTATAACTGTTGTATGGGGTGAGTCAGGTAGTGGAAGTGTTGTACTAACAGAAACTGATTCAAATGGTTGTACAGCCACAACACAACTTTGTATTGAGATAGATGAAGGTCCTTCAGTTGACTATGCAGCGATTCCAGAGATTATTAATAATTCAATTACAATATGCGAAGGTGGAGAAGTATTTTTTGAAGATCATAGCTCTGAAGATGTTGTCGCTTGGGAATGGGATTTTGGTGATGGTAATGTTTCTAATCTTGAGAATCCAAGTAATATTTTTATTAATTCAGGAAATTATGTAGTGAGCTTGACTGTTTATAATGACTGTGGATGCTCTCAAGTTAAAGAAATTCAAGTAAATGTAGAATCTGGATGGACTCCAATAATAGAATGTATTTCAACGACATGCGAAAAGCTTGAAGCTACATATTCCGTTACAAATTATTGTGAAGGTGCAACTTTTAATTGGACTATAATAAATGGTACAATTTTAGATCCAACAACAAACCCAGTCCAAGTTACTTGGAATACTGCTGCCGAGGGATATCTTGGGGTTTCGGTCCAGGGGTGTGATGATTTATGTCCAATTACATCTTATGTGAATGTCCCCATAATTGGGCAAGGGTTAAATATTTCTGGTCCGAATGTAGTATGTGTAGGCGATTATGTGCAATACTCTGTTCCTAACCAACCAGGAAGTATTTTTAAATGGACTTCTAGTTGTTCAAATGGAGTACTCTCTGAAAATAGTACAGTTGATATAGATTGGGCAACAGTAGGTCAATGTACAATTTATGTGTCAATAATATCACCAGGATTAATTTGCCCCCAAGCAGATGAAGAGATAACTTATGTTGTAGATATTCTTCCAAAATTTGATTTTACAATTGAAAATAATATTTGTCAAGGCAATACAGTTTCATATTCATTTGTAGGCACAGTACCTAACAACTATACCTTTCATGCTCAAGATGCAAATGGCATTATTATAGATCTTTCAATTGATGTGAATGGAAATCTTGAAACTAATAATTTACCAGTTGGGACATATCAAATTTTTGCTACAACAACAGATGCTTTTTGTAATGAACCAATTCAGATTCTAAATATTTTGCCCGCAGCAAATACACCAATTATTCAAAATGTGACAGGAGAATTTCAAGTGTGTCCAAATTCTGTACATGAATATAATTATAATTTACCTACTAATATGGTTCCAACTTGGACAGCTATAGGTGGTGTAATACAGGGAAATGATTCCAATGAATCAGTTGTTGTTCAATGGGGTAGTAGTCCTCCATATGAGCTTCAGTTAACTCAAATAGACATTAACAACCTAGATTGTCCGTCATCTCCACTTCTCATCAATATTTCTGAGTTTATGATAAGTCCAGTGGATATTGTAACATCTTCTACATTGGGACTTACAGAATTTTGTGCATCTGGCTTTGAAACTTTTACGGCTCTTCAAACAGAAAATGTGAGTGATTATGCATGGTCAATAATACCAAATACAGCGGGAAGTATAATTACTGGAAATCATACTCAAAGTATTGATGTTGAGTTTCATGATTTTAATGGTCCTGCAACGATTTCAGTTGTTGCTCGAATTTGTGAAACGGAAGTGGTTACAAATTATGATATTAATATAAATTCGTACACTGTTGAAATTGTAGCTCCTCCAACCCAAGTTTGCCTTGGAGAAATGATAAATTTTTCCACTAGTTCTTCTCCGTTACCTCCAGGTACAACTTCCAATATTACTTGGGAACTTAATGGAGTTGCGACTAATAGTGATATAACATTTAATAC
The DNA here is from genome assembly GCA_964579315.1 of uncultured Saprospiraceae bacterium. GTDB lineage: Bacteria > Bacteroidota > Bacteroidia > Chitinophagales > Saprospiraceae > CAMZLN01. Next base: position 46 of record CAZOHX010000248.1, on the reverse strand, counting down.
TGTTGGAACATCCACGGTTACAGTAACTGAAACTCTTTCAGGTGGC
>CAZOHX010000247.1:0-5060 GCA_964579315.1 uncultured Saprospiraceae bacterium | reverse complement strand
TACAAATATACACCACCATTTACCTATTAAAAAATACAGATATTTGATATTGTGATTATGTTTTTTAACTAATTTCAATACAAAAAAACGCCAATGATTTGAATACCAATGTTTTAACTGAAAACAAATTTATGCATTTGTGAACAAAATCATCAAAAAATAAAGTCGTTTTATTTAAAAAAAAGTTGATTTTTTATATTTTTTTCTTGATTTATCGGATTCTGAGATGAATTTAGACACGAAAATTTTAACATATTTTGATATTCAGAAAGCATTCATTGGCTTAATGCAACTTTTCAACTTTTCATTTCATGATGTGTGACAAAATATGGAAAAATCGCATAGTGGATTACCCCCTTTTGATTTGTGTCAATAAAATTGGGATTAGACAAAAAAAATAAGTCATTCTGAATTTATCAGAATGACCCACTTCAACAACAAATTATAATCCCATGAACATATCCAAAACTTAATTTTCTTTAAATGCTCTTTATAATCTAAAATTAACTACTTTTTTATTTTTTATCTTTCAACAAAAAACCTTTATATCTTTTATCATGGTCTGTTTTAAAAAAAGTAAGTTATCCTGATTTTGCAGGATAACCCACTACAACAAATTATAATCCCATGAACATATCCAAATTTATTTCTCTAATCTTTTTTAGAGTAGCAACCCGTTTGTCGCTTTTGATAATACAAATATACACCACCATTTACCTATTAAAAAATACAGATATTTGATATTGTGACAAATATCGTCCGCTTTTACATTAAAAATAAAACTACAACTAATTAATAATCAACTATTTACATTAAAAATATTTACAAAAATGTGAATATTATCTGTCATTTTTCACTAAAAAATAAGTGACATTTTCTTAAAAAAAGATGTATTTCCTACTTGAAATTGGATTTTTCCAATCTTTTTTGCTGAATTTTCTTATACAAAACCATTTGAATTATTGCTCTAGTTGCCACAAATAATAATAAAGCTATCCAAAGTCCATGGTTGCCAAAACTATTTTTCAATAAATAATAAATGCTTAAATAAATCACCAACGCTCCTGCCATACTGTTACGCATTTCTTTGGATGCCGTGTATCCTATAAAAACACCATCCCATATATAGGATGGGGTAGCTACAATTGGAAATAGGATAATCCATAAGATATAATCATGACTCAATTTTAAAACAATTGCATCTTTATTAAAAATTTGAATTAAATCAATTTCAAAAAACCAAAAAATAAAACTAAATATAAAAGCCAAGCCCATTCCAAATTTAAAACTTTGAGTAACTACCTTTTTTAAATTATCCCATGATTGTTCGCCTATATATTTCCCAACTAAACTCTCCGTTGCATAAGCGAAACCATCTACACCATAAGACATCCATGATATAAATTGCTGTAAAATCACATTCACCGCCAGTATATCCGCTCCAAAAATGCTACTTTGTCGATAGAAAAAACCCAAGGCAAATGTCAAAAATATCGTCCTAATAAATATATCTCGATTGATGTTTAAAAAAGATTTAAACGGTGCAAAAGATTTTAATTTCGTGATACTGAAATACTTGAATTGTTCACTATATTTATACAACAACATCACAATCCCCATCAACACTCCCGTGTATTGAGCAATCACTGTGCCCCAAGCTACGCCTGAAACGCCCCAACCCCAATATCGAACAAACAAAACACTGAAAATAATATTTACTACATTAATCAAAATAGTCAAAATCAAAGGATAAATAGGATTTTGCATTCCAAAATACCATCCAAATAAGGAGAAAAGTATCAAAGTAGCAGGAGCTGCCCATATTCTGATATAAAAATAAGTTGCAACCAATTTTTTCTGATTTTCAGCAATTTCCATCAAACTAAATGCTGCTTGACCAAAATATTTTTGAAAAACAATGAATATAAATGCAACTATCAACGCTATCACAATGGCTCGTGCCAAGGTCATGATCATTTTTGAATCGTCTTTTGCTCCAAATGCCTGTGCCGTCATACCCGTAGTACCCATTCGCAAAAAACCGAAATTCCAGTAAATAAAACTAAAAATCATACTCCCTACTCCTACTGCTCCAAGGTGTAATAATGAAATATTGCCCATCAATGCTGTATCGACCGAACTCAACAGGGGAACCGAGATATTACTAAGAATATTCGGAATCGCTAATCTAAATATCTCTTTATTTGTTTTTTTCATATTTATTTTGTTCGATTTCAGTGAATTAACAATTAACAATTAACAATTTATAATTACATTTGTCCTACTTCCATTTAGAAGCGATAAATATAAACAAAAGATGATAAAAATAGGCATCTTATTTGGTGGACCATCTAGAGAACGTGAAATATCCTTCATTGGAGGACAAACCGTCTATGAAAATTTAAATCAATCTATTTTTAAGCCTATTCCTATTTTTATTGATAGCTTGAAAAATTTTATCCTTTTAGATTGGAATTTTATCTTCAAAAATACTATCAGAGATTTTTATCCTCCTAAAGATGCCTTGCCTAATTCTGAACACGCATTTCATATTTATATCGAGAGTTTGAATAATTTATCCGAAAAAGATTTGAATCTTCGGATAAAAGAAATAGGTCAAAAAATAGAAATTACAGAACTGTCCAATTATTTTGATATCGCTTTTCTCAATTTACATGGTACTTTTGGAGCAGATGGTCAAATCCAAGCATTACTCAACAGTCTTGAAATACCTTATACAGGCAGTGGTGTGAAAGCAAGTGCGATAGGAATGGACAAGGCATTTCAGAAAAAAATCATGAAAGCAGCTGGATTTGCTTCTCCAAAAGTTAATATCATTGATAAAGCAACTTGGAAATCTAAACCCAAAAGAGCTTTTTTTGAAGAAGCTAAACATACAATTGGTTTTCCAATGGTGATTCGTCCTGCAAATCAGGGCTCATCCATTGGGGTATCTATTTTAGACGAACAAACGGAATTTCAAGATTTTCAAAACTTAATTGACGCTGCTTTTTTTATCAAAATGCTTCCCTTAAAAGCATGGAATATAAAATCTGATAACGAAAAGGAACAATTTATTCAAGCAATTACAGATATTCAAACAGGGATTGGATTTCCGTTGTTGTTAGAAAAAAAACTCATCCATCATCCTGAAATACTTTGGAAAGAACTGGATAAATTAGCTCATAAAAATAGTGATAAAACCATAAAACTTGAAAGTTTATTAAGTGAACAAAAAGTAATTATTGAGTCCTTTATTCATGGAAAAGAGTTTTCTTGCATCGTCATTCGATTAGAAAATGGTAAAATTGTAGCACTGCCTCCAACTGAAATAATAAAAGGGTCTGAAATCTTTGATTATGATACTAAATTCAGATTAAATCATACACAACAACGTACTCCAATTGACTTACCACATGATCAAATCAATCAAATTAGATTGGAATGTGCACGTCTTTTTGATTATTTAGAATTTAATACCTATGCTAGAATCGATGGATTCATAACCATCAATAGAACGGTTGTACTCAATGACCCCAATACGACTTCTAGTATGATTCCATCAGCTTTTATGTTTCATCAGGCTGCAGCGATTGGCTTGAATCCTTCACAATTTCTTTCTTTTATTATCCGAAATTCCATTCAAGAGCGAATCAATGAATTGCCAATTGTTAATTTAAAATATGAAAAATTATTAAAACAAATAGATCGTGCATTAAAAACACTGAAAGGGTCTTCCTTCCAAAAACAAAAAGTAGGTGTAATTTTCGGCGGTTATTCTTTGGAACGCAATGTTTCCATAGAAACAGCACGTAATATCTATGAAAAATTGGCGAGTTCTAATCAATATGAACCTGTGCTTATTTATCTCACAGGCGATGATTTGGATCACCAATTGTATTTAACGCCTTTTCATCTATTATTGAAAGGAAATGCAAATGAAATTCATAATCAAGTCACAAGCTATTCAATTCATCCTGTCCTCAAATCCACACAACTGGATTGTATCTCAACTACAAAAAAATATGCCAATGAATCCGTTGTTCTCGAACCCAAACGTATTGAATATGAAGATTTATTAGGATTGGTAGATCAAGTTTTTATTGCTATACATGGACGACCTGGAGAAGATGGTCAAATTCAAAAACGACTAAATTATCTTCAGATTCCCTACAATGGTTCTGATGTAAAATCATCTCAAGTCACTATTAACAAATATAAAACGCTTCAAATTTTAAAAGAATATGGCTTAACCGTGCCCCATCAATTATTAGTGGAAAAGAATGACTATGTTCAATTTCCTAAAGAAACTCTGAAAAAAATAGAAAAACAATTTAAATATCCTTTTATCGCAAAACCTGTGGATGACGGATGCAGCGCAGCAGTGAAATTAATTGAAACCCAAAACCAACTTTGCTCCTTTTTAAAAGCAATATTTAGAGATTCGAATGTACTTTCGCCTAAACTTGCGAAACAATTGGACTTACAAGCAAAGGAAGAATTTCCCCAAAAAGAATTTGCTTTGATTGAAGATTTAATCACAGATAACGGAGCAAATCGCTTTTTGGAAACCAAAACAGGTGTATTAACACACATAATTGAGCAAAAATTGGTTTATGAAATTTTTGAATCTTCAGAAATACGTTCTTGTGATGTAAATTCAAATTCTAACGCCAAAATATTTAGAAAAGGATACCATATTACCCCCGCTCATTACTCCAATAATGAAGACAATCATAAAATAATCGCACAAAAAATAAAAGCAGAAATCAAAAAAGCAACTCAACTTTTGGGTATCCAAGGATATGCCAGTTTTGATGCTTTTATCCGAATTTATGATAATAATTTGGTAGAAACCATTATCATTGAAGTAAATTCACTCCCTAAAATGACCAAAAATGCTTGTATTTTTCATCAAGCCGCAATAAATAATTACAAACCTTTTGATTTTATCAATAAAATTTTAAATTTTGGGGTCGATGTTGGGAATTGAGAATTGGAAATTGGGAATTAAGAATTGAGAATTACGAATTACGAATTATCTCAAAATTAAGATTTTT
>CAZOHX010000246.1:0-5080 GCA_964579315.1 uncultured Saprospiraceae bacterium | reverse complement strand
AATAAAAGAAATATTGAAAAAGCTAATTTACTTTATGATGAAATAGATACTAACCCAATGTTTTTCTCTCCTGTGGCAAAAGAAGATCGTTCTTTAATGAATGTCACTTTTTTATTGCATGATAAATCAAAAGAAGATGCATTTATTGCCGCTGCCACAGCAGCAGGCTGTGTTGGAATCAAAGGACATAGATCCGTGGGTGGATTTAGAGCATCCATTTATAATAGTATGCCAAAAGAAAGTGTTCAAGCTTTAGTCGATGTTATGAAAAGTTTTAAATAGGAACGGTGATTAAAAAAATGAGAAAAACGATTGAGAAGACTATTCTTGTTGATGGCAATGAAATACCAGCAAAGATACATTTCGAAATGCGTAGAAATGTAAGAGCATCCATTGGTAGAAAACATGCTATCTTGAGAATACCATCCATGATGATAAAATCTCAGCAAGAAGAACATATAGTATGGTTTGAAAATTGGATAAAAACACAAATCCAAAACAAACCAGAAATTCTCAATCGTTTTAATCTAAAAGTTTACAAAAACGGAGATATTTTCAAAGTTGGAAATCGTACCTATAGATTGAAAATTGAAAATACAAATCTTCAATCGCATCAAGCAAAACTGAATAACGGTGTCATTCTTCTTAGACTAGCTCCTGACACAAAAGCAAATACTCAAAAAGCAATAACCCACATGTTGAGTAGAGTAATTAGTCAAGATTTTAAACCTGAAATAATTAGACGTGTCATCGAGCTCAACGAATTGCATTTTAAAAAAGAGATCAAATCTGTTAATTTAAAGTACAATAAATCGAATTGGGGTAGTTGTTCATCAAAATCGAACATCAATCTCTCATCTCGGTTGCTTTTTGCACCTGAAGATGTCATTGATTATGTAATCATTCACGAATTAGCTCATTTGGAAGAGATGAATCATTCCCCTAGATTTTGGGCATTGGTTAGAAATGCTATGCCTACGTATAAAGAAAAAGAAGCATGGTTAAAAGAGCATGGTCATGAGTGTTATTTTTAACGTTAAACTCAAAATACTCAATTCTAATTAGTAGGACAAAATCAATATTTCATTTTCGATAAAACCTTATTCCAAAAATATAGTACAAATAAATATGAAATACCTATTTGTCATATTTTTATGTTGTTTGCTCCAGCCATCCTTTTCACAAAAGGTATTGGTAAAGGATATACAGGTAACTGGTAACCAAAAAACAAAATCAAACATTTTATTAAGAGAGCTTACATTTGGAGTGGGAGATAGCCTTGAGATAAATCAACTTCCAATACTATTTGAAAAAAATAGTAGATATCTTATTGGCACTTATTTGATTTATGAATGCAAATTTACATACAAAAAAATTCATAATGAGATCAATATCACTATGGATGTTGTAGAACCTTGGTATATATATCCAATTCCTATTTTTGAATTAGCGGATAGAAATTTTAATGTTTGGTGGGATGAATACAATCACGACTTCACTAGAACGAACATTGGGGTTCAAATGAAGCACTACAATTTTACAGGAAGACGAGACCAACTCAAATTGACAGGACAATATGGATATACCCAAAAGTTAGAATTAGATTATAAGATACCAGGGGTCAATCCTAATAAAACGATGGGATTTTTCTTTAATTTATATTTTAAACGCAGTAAAGAAACACCTTTTACCACCATAAATAATAAGCTAAAATTTCTGAAAGAAGATCAATTTTATAACCAAAGTTTTCGTGCATTTATAGGTCTTTCCTTACGTCCCAAATTAAGAACTACGCATTCAATTAGGCTATTATTTAGAAAAAATAAAGTTAGTGATTTGATCAGTACGGACTATAATCCCAATTTCTTTTCAAATGGACAATCCAGTCAAAAATTTTTCTCTTTTCAATATAAATTTGTATTTGATACCCGAGACTTTGAACCCTATCCAACAAAAGGGATTTTATTTTCTTCTAAATTATCAAAAATCGGGTTAGGCATATTCAATGAACTAAACTATGCAAAAATCAATCATAGATTATTGTGGTACATTCCACTTTTTAAAAATTTCACACTAGCAAGCTTCACTAAAATAAATTTAAATATTTGCAGTACCAACATCCCCTACAACCAAATTCAAGCATTAGGCTATAGAGAGAATCAATTACACGGATACGAATATTATGTGATAGATGGAGCATATTTTGGATTTATAAAAACATCATTTAGATATCGTTTTCTAAATAAGACCATCCATTGGAAAAAACTAATGCCAATCCAATCATTTAAAATAATGCCCTTAGAACTATTTGCGACCATGAACAATGATTTTGGTTATGTCCATACATCTACCTACGACCAACTTGGTATGTTAAACAACAAAGTCATTTGGGGCAAAGGGATAGGACTTGATATCGTTTTTTATACTACATTTGTATTTAGAATAGATTATAGTATCAATAATATCAATGAAAAAGGATTTTTCTTTCATTTCAATCCATATTTTTAATGCAAGTAGTTATCATCGGTAGAGTTTTTAAGGAAAAAGATAATGCATTTGTCAAAGAAGTTTTTGACGAATTACACGATAATGATATTACCACATTTGTATATAATCCATATTTAGAACAGATTCAAAATAAGATTAAATTCAAGCATGTCGTCCATAATTTTTCAGGATTTTCAGATTTTAAAAAACATAAGATCAATTTTGCGATTACACTTGGTGGAGATGGGACTATCTTACAAGCCGTTACCATTATCCGAGATGCGAATGTACCTATTCTAGGCATAAATCTTGGTAGAATGGGATTTTTAGCTAATATCGAAAAGACAAAAATAAAAAATGCAATTCATAGAGTTTTAAAAAGCCGATTTACCATAGACGAGCGTAATCTCTTATATTTAGAATCGAATTTGCCCTTATTTGGAGATACAAAATTTGCAATCAACGACTTCACCATACTCAAAAGAGACACCTCTTCGATGATAACGATACACACGTATATCAATGGAGCTTTTTTAAATAGTTATTGGGCAGATGGTATCATCGTTTCTACACCCACTGGATCTACAGGCTATTCACTAAGTTGTGGAGGCCCTATTATTTTTCCAAATTCAGGAAATTTTGTCCTAACTCCAGTCGCTCCCCACAATTTAAACGTTCGCCCCATCGTATTGAATGACAATACCGTAATTTCCTTTGAAATAGAAGGAAGGACAGACAATTTTCTATGTACGCTCGATTCAAGATTTGAGACCATTACAAAAGATCATCAATTAGCGATAAGAAAAAATGATTTTAGTGTAAAACTCATCAAATTATCAGAACATACATTTATGCGAACACTCAATGAAAAACTCACTTGGGGAAAAGATACTAGAAATTAACGCCCCTATTGTGGATAATCTTTTTGTTAATAACAATCCAGTGTTAATAACAATAATTACTTAAGTAGTTGGACATATGTTTTTATGTGTATATTTTTAGATAGATTTTGTTCAAATCGAAGTAAAAAGCACAGTAATAGCCTAGCTATTGGGAGCATTTTTACTAAAGAGTTGGGCAAAATATATCAAAAAGATATATGGAAAAATATGTGTCCACCTACTTATCATACATTATAGATTCTTCGATAAGTTTTGCCAAATTCATCATCATTTTAGGTTCAAATGAAAGTTTCTTTACTGTGAAATCAATCGTTCCATGATCTTGTAAAGGAATCAAATGCATATGGGCATGAGGCACTTCCAAGCCAATGACTGCAATACCAATTCGGTTACATTTAATATGCTTTTTGATACCAGCGGCTACTTTTTTAGCAAAAGGCAACATTAGAGATAAGATATCATCCTCTAAATCAAAGATATAATCCAATTCAATTTTAGGCACTACCAAAACATGTCCTTTTGCGATAGGGTTTATATCCAAAAAAGCAAGAAAATTCTCATTTTCTGCCACCTGATAGCAAGGAATTTCTCGATTGATAATTTTGGTAAATATAGTGGGCATTAAATAGTAATATTTACAATTTCAAACTCAATATTTCCTCTAGGTGTTTCCACAATAGCAATTTCACCAATAGCCTTTCCCAAAACGCCCTTTCCTACAGGTGAAGTTACGGAAATTCTTTTAGCTTTTAAATCTGCTTCAGATTCTGAAACCAATTGATAAGTAATTTCCTTATTAGTTTTTACATTCCTAAGAGTAACTTTTGTCAAAATCACTACTTTAGAAATATCCAAATCATTGACATCAATAACTTGAGCGTTAGCCATTGCTTTTTCCAAGGTATTGATCTTAAGCTCTAACATTCCTTGAGCATCTTTTGCTGCATCATACTCTGCATTTTCAGATAAATCTCCTTTTTCACGAGCTTCTGCAATTGCAGCGGCAGCCTTTTGTCGACCTTCAGTTTTCAGAAATTCCAACTCTGCCGTCAAGCGATCAAAACCTTCTTGAGTTAAATAATTTATTTCTGCCATAATTTAATATTATAATGGTTTAATGAAAATAGTTCAATTTTCAGCAATGTTTTCAAAATATCATTACTAAAAAAATAATATAAACATCATTGTTCAATTTAAGTCTTTCAAATGAGATATGCAATATATCTCAAATGACATAAAAGAATGAGAACGTTATTATCTGATGATAAAAACGTTCTCAAGCTTTGTAAAAGTCAAATTTACAAAAAAATATCAATACACTCTAATTTTCATAGGACTAATTGACATTTTTCTTAGATCCCAAATTAATTCTCAAAGTAATATTATGTGTACCATCAAAAACCCTTGAAGCTCTATAGGCATAATCCACAGCAAATCTAGTTGGGATTTCACCTTCTTCCAAAGTAGTTCGTTTTTTAGTTCGAATATCCACAGAGAATCCTGCACTTAAACCAGTATAAACATTAGCATCCAAATCACTACTAACTTGTCCAATAGTATATTTATATGCCCCTCTTACCGTAATCAATTTCTTAAAAGAAAATTCAGCCCCCGCACCAACATCATCTTTAGAAAATGCATTGGAAGTAAAGTTTCCAAGTAAAGTAATACGCATATCTTCATTAGGAAGA
>CAZOHX010000245.1:0-5087 GCA_964579315.1 uncultured Saprospiraceae bacterium | reverse complement strand
AGGGAAAACAACTTTTTAATAGTCCAAAATATGCATGTAATGGATGCCATTCTGGATTGACTTTTGACGCAGAGAACCAGTTTTCATATTATGGTGGATCACAAAATGGTGCCACAAATATTGGTTTGCCATTGACAAGAGATAAGGGAATTGACGATAAGGGTAGATTCAGAATTCCATCTTTAAGAAATGTTGAAGTAACGGGTCCATATATGCATGATGGAAGATTTAATACTTTAGGAGAAGTGATTGATCATTATAGCAATGGAATCCAAATGCAAGATGATCTTGATCCAAGATTTAAAAATGGTAACCAGCCTAAGAAATTTAATATATCTGATGATGAGAAAGTGGCACTTATTGCTTTCTTAAAAACTTTGACTGACGAAAATTATTTGACCAATCCGAAATACAGTAATCCATTTAAATAAGAAAAATTAAAACAGGATTTTACTTTTTGGTAAAATCCTGTTTTTGAATTCACAAAACATTTATCATGAAAAAAACTATTTATCTTCTCGTATCCTTTGCTTTTCTAGGTTTCTACGCCTGTGTAGATAATGAGGTTAAGCCTAGTGAGCACCAACCCAATTTACCAGAAACAGCTTACAGATATTCTGATGTAAACATTCCAGAATTCGTCGATTTTAATGGGCAAAATAATTTAAATCCAGACAACCCAAAGATAACAGACAAGGGTGCAACACTAGGTCGTGTTTTATTTTATGATAATAAACTATCCATTAATAATAAAGTATCTTGTGGAAGTTGTCATTTACAAAGCAAGGCATTTGCGGACGACAAGGATTTTAGCATTGGATTTGAAGGAAAGTTGACAGAAAGAAACTCCATTGCTATCATCAACCCAAGTCTTTGTAAAAATTTATTTTGGGATTCTAGAGCAAGTTCTGCCTTAGATTTGACTTTAAAACCAGTTCAAAATCATATTGAAATGGGTATGGAAGACATGGATTTCTTGGCAACTAAATTATCCAAAGTAGATTATTACCCAGATTTATTCAAAGATGCTTATGGCTCAACTGAAATTACACCACAAAAAATATCAGATGCAGTAGCACAGTTTTTATGTTCTATGACCACATTCAATTCTAAATTTGACAAAGCTAGATCTCAAAACTTTAATTCATTTACTGCTTTAGAAAGAAAAGGACAACAACTGTTCAATTCTACAAAATTAAAATGTGCAACCTGTCATAGTGGAATCACCTTTAATGCAGAATTGAGTACTTCAAGTTATTCTTCTCCAGATGTAAAAGGCACAACCAATATCGGATTGGATAGAAAAAGTAAAGATGAAGGTAAAAAAGATGGAGAATTTAGAATTCCATCTCTTAGAAATATTGCATTGACCGCACCTTATATGCATGATGGACGTTTCAAAACTTTAGAAGAAGTAATTGATCATTATAGCAAAAATATCAAGTTTAATGAAAACTTAGATATGAAATTGCGAAATGGAGATACTGCTTTAAAGATGAATATTTCTGATGATGAAAAAGTTGCCTTGGTTGCTTTTTTAAAGACATTAACGGACGATACTTATATTAATGATCCTAAATTTAGTGATCCTTTTGAAAAGTAAGTACTGTTTTAATAAATGCTTCTTAAAAAATACTCATTGAATTATCAATGAGTATTTTTTTTATAATACCTTGCCAAATGAAAATTCTATAGTATTATAAAATTAAATGATCCATCAAATAATTATTGAGATCAATTTTACTAACTTTGCCATTCATTTTGGATATTCTCCAAAAACTAAATAAAAATACATGAAAATTGCTATTATTGGTGGCGGTGCAGCAGGTTTTTTTTCAGCAATCCATGCACAAACAAATTTTCCTGAATCACAGGTAACTATTTTTGAAAAATCTACCAAATTACTGGCTAAAGTCAAAATTTCAGGAGGTGGTCGATGCAATCTCACCAATGGGGAATCAAATATCAAAAAATTAATATTAGCTTATCCACGTGGTGGCAATAAATTGCGTAAATTATTTACCAAGTTTAATACTACGGATACCATTCAATGGTTTGAAAGCCGTGGAGTAGCAACCGTTACACAAGATGACAACTGCGTTTTTCCAATTTCTCAAAAATCCCAAAGCGTTATTGACTGTTTTCTAAATGAAGCGAAAGAGCTTGGGATTGAAATAAAAACATCTCAAGGCGTAGCTGCCATCATCCCAGTTGACAACAAGATAAAATTAGAATTTTTAAAGGCCGACTTTCCTGCTGAAATTTTTGACAAAGTAATTGTCACCACAGGAGGATCTCCCAAGTTATTGGGTTTGAAATGGTTGGCTGATGTTGGACATCAAATTGCGTCCCCCGTTCCATCCCTATTCACTTTCAATATGCCCAAAAATCCAGTTTTAGAACTTATGGGAAATGTAGTTGAAAATACAATTACAAGCATTCAGGGTACAAAACATAAGGCAGATGGCCCTATTTTAATCACACATTGGGGCATGAGTGGACCCGCAATTTTAAAATTATCCGCCTTTGCAGCGAGAACTTTAGCTGAAATGGATTATCAATTTCATTTACAAATAAATTGGCTTGGCATAACCCACTTTGAGCACGTAGTAGAAGAAATAAAATCAATTGTAAAAGATCATCCTAAAAAAATATTAGCCAATTATAGACCATTTTTATTACCCGAACGACTTTGGCATCACTTAATTCAAAAATTGAATTTACCAAAAGATAAAAAATGGAGTGAATTAGGTAAAAAAGGCATCAATAAAATTGCAACCATCCTCACAAATGACATTTATCCCGTACAAGGAAAAACTACCTTTAAAGAAGAATTTGTTACTTGTGGAGGAGTAAGTTTAGACGATATTGATTTCAAAACCATGCAAAGCAAGATTTGTCCCAATCTATATTTCGCAGGAGAAGTACTCGATATTGACGGAATCACAGGTGGATATAATTTCCAAGCTGCTTGGACAACTGGATTTATTGCAGGACAATTGGGATAAGTCAGTCTAGCCAAAAAGCATTTTTGCCGCCGCTTTTGACATCAAAGCACCATCATGAGCAACATTGGGAACATATTTAATTTTCCATTTAAATTTTTGATTCAGATCTTTTGCCTTCTCCTTTGATTTTTTGTAAAAATATTTTCCCCTATCAAATCTATTATTTCCTTGAAAATCAACTTCTGGAGAACGACGCAAATTCAAGCTATGTGGATCCGTATCATCTTCTCCCAATAAAATCCACAACCTAGCTCCAAACATAGCTTTGCTATTTTCCAACTTCCAAGGACTATTTTTAAAACCATAAGGAAAATCAATCGTTTGACTAGGAATAGTGTACCAACCCGCATTGGCAGCAACAGCTTTTTCAACATGATTGTCAGACACAAATTCTATAAAACGATGTACAAATTGGGCTCCAGCAGAATGACCAAATAAATAATAATGATGATGTTTGTTTTTTGTAATTGTTTTAATCTCTTCAAATAACGGCTCTATCAGAGAAAATGACCAAATCTCTTCAGGATTGGGATCTCCATTTTCTTTGTGAATATTGCCCAAATTATAATTTATACTACCTGGATAAAACTGAGTTGAAAATTCGGGGGCAATAATTAAAAGATGATATTCCTTTGCCATTTCAATCCATGCATCTCGATATTCATTTGCATTTCGCCCCACACCTGACATGACGATTACTATTTTTAGATTTTCCACCTTATGATGGGGAGCATAATAATATACATCTAGCGGTTTTTCAGACAAAGGAGCATATTGGTTAAAAATAAAATGCCCCTTCCCTTTTTGAATTGAAATATGTTCATTCATAGAAACTTTACTTTTACATTGAAAAGAAAGTGTGCAAGTTAAGAAAACTATATAAAGTAAATACTTTTTCATCATTTTAAATATCAAGTACATTAACGATAACTTATAACGTAAAAACTTTCAAAATAGTCTTATTGGTTTCAAAAAACAAAACGATATGCTAAATCTCCAAGATTTAGTATAGCTATTTTTTCACTAAATCCAACTGAAAATCACCCACAAAAAAGTCCTTTCCCAAAAAAGGAAAAGGACTTTTTTTATATCATATTTTAACAAATCTACTAAGAAGAAGTAGATTTCTCCTCAGATTGTTGCTGTTGTTGTATTTTATTCAATAATAAAGCTGCCTTCATCAAGAAATCATCCCGATGATTATAAAACTCATTATGCAACATCATCAATTTTGCTGCATCCATGGCAGCCGTTTTTGGTTGAAGCTGCTTAGCCGCAATTGGATGTAAGAAATAATTCAAATTATTTGAAGTCAATGACGTATGATTAACTTTATAATTAATCACGACCGCCAATTTTTTCAGAGAGAACAAGTAACCACAAGTCTTATTCAATTCACGCTGAATATCTAAGATTTCTTTTCTTTTAAAATCAATACCTGCCCGTTCTAACAAAAACACATCACGATTTCCATCAAAAGTGATAATTTTATCAAATTGATATTTTGTATTTACCCGACGAAAGAAATTTTGTAAATATTTTTTAATATTTCTACTTTTTTTAAAAGCAAACTCAAGATCCCTTTCAGGCAACTTAAATTCTTCGTCATAGGGTAATTTTTTCTTTGATGCAAGATTTTGAACGTATTTTAATCTCTTAATTGTATGTCCCAAATCATTCACCTTAGTATTAAAAAACACTATATCAAGATCAGCCGTAAAATTAAAGCTTTCAATAAATACCTTATTAGATATTGTATCAAAAACCAAGACCGACGCCTCACTAATCACAAAATAATTTGGATACCCCCCGTAAATATTCCCATACTTCAATTCAAGGAATGCGATGTTGCCATTCATAGCTTAAAAATAAATTTGAATTTCTAATCCCAAAGATATATCAAATTCGATACAAACAAAATAATATCTATGTTTTTTTTATAATGTATTAAAAGAAAGTTATTCAAGTCATAATTTTATAAAGTAACATGAAAATTTCACTCATAAAAACTCAAAATACTTTTCAAATAACAATTTCTTGTTCTCTAAATACGACAAACAAATTCAAATGTTACTACAC
>CAZOHX010000244.1:0-5089 GCA_964579315.1 uncultured Saprospiraceae bacterium | reverse complement strand
ACGCACTCAAAATTTATATTTTAAATGAATTAATAAATTTCCCCAAAAAAAATCCAAAAAACCTTCGCCAAATAAAAAAATAAATTTATCTTTGCGGAGCTTTTGAAAAAGGTATGCGGGTGTGATGGAATTGGTAGACACGCTAGACTTAGGATCTAGTGCCGCAAGGCGTAAGAGTTCGAGTCTCTTCACCCGTACTAATTTCAAAGTCTATAATGATGAGAAAACTATCTTCGAAACTTTGATATTCATCATTTCATTTCTATTTTTTATCAATTAAAATTATTTTGCTATGCCAAAAGTTGTCAGAAAAGATGTTGACAATTTGAATGCTGTCGTTAGTATCACTATCCCTAACGCTGAAGTTCAAACCAAACTTAAATCAGAATTGAAAAATATTCAGAAAAAAGCACAAATTAAGGGATTTCGTGCTGGAAAAACTCCAATGTCTTTCTTAAAGAAAATGTACGGTCAAAAAGTGCTTTCTGATGTGATTAATGAAACGATAGGTAAAGCATTAGATGAATTTTTGAAAGATGAGAAATTGCACTATCTAGGTCAACCTATTCCTGCAAAGGGTCAAGAAGAACAAGATTTTAGCCTTAAAGCAAAGGATGATTTTGTTTTTGAATTTGATCTAGGTTTAGCACCTGAATTTGATATTACAGAAATTGAGAATATGAAGTTCGATATCTATGATATTAATGTACCTAAAGAAGAAGTGAATCAAGTATTTGATGAAGGATTAAATCGAATGGGCGAAAGCAAAGAAACCGATGAGCCTATCCAAGAAAAAGATATCATCACCATTGATGCAGAAGAATTAAATGATAAAGGTGAAGTCAAGGAAGGTGGCTGGGCTTGTACTTTTACAGTACTTGTCGATGAAAAATTGAACGATACTGTCAAGGAAGAATTGCTAGGGAAAAAGAAAGGACATGAAATAAAATCATTTGATATCTATGAAATCGAAAAAGGGGCAAATGAAGATTATGTGAAAAAATATTTCCTTGAAGTAGGGGAGAATGATCAAGATGTGGAAATTGGAAAAATGTTTTCTGGAAAAGTATCTGGTATCAAAAGATTGCAACCTGCTGAATTGAATGATGAGTTTGTAAAGAATTATTTCAAAAATGATGATTTGAAAACAGTGGAAGATGCTCGTGATTTTGTGGAAAAAGATATTGCAAAATACTTGAATCGCCAGTCAGGAGAATTGTTTTTCTATCATCTTCAAAATGATTTGATTGAAAAATTTGATTTGGCGTTGCCCGATGAATTTCTGAAGCGTTGGTTGGTCTTGTCTTCTGAGCAAAATACGGAAGAAAATGTTGAAAAATATTTCGATAATTTCAAAAAAGAAATGCAATGGTCTTTGATTAAGTCTAAATTGATGCAGCACTATGATGTGAATGTTGAATTTAGCGAATTAGTAGATCATTGGGCAGCTCAATTGCAACAACAATTAGGTGGGCAGATGGATGTAAATATGTTGCGTGGTTATGGAGAGCAATTTCTTAAGGAAAATGAAGAAGAATATAATAAAATCTTGAATACGGTTACAAATGATAAATTAATCAGTACTTTAACCGATAAATTGAAGTTTAATAAGCATAAAACGTCCTTAGAAGACTTTAACGCAATTGTGTCTGAATTGAATGCCAAACATGCAGCAGAACACTCACATGAGCATGTACATACAGCCGATTGTGACCATGATCATGACCACTCAGAAGAAGAGTAGATTTGATTGCGTAGAGAAGTTGAGCTATTTCCTACAAATAGGAAATTTGTTTAGAAGTTTAGTGCTGTTCAGATAAGTACCTACCTTTTTTTGAAAAATGTAATTATCTGAATAGCTCAACTTCTTAACAGTTTTTGCTAGGCGAAAATAGCTCAGCTGCTCAACTTCTCTAATAAAAAATAGAAACATTAAAACAAATTCCTATACGTTTTGTTGATTTATTATGCTAAAATAAGAAACAAAAGGCACGGTTTTCGTAGAATATCCTGTAACTCGATTTTATAACTAGAAATTTTTATACATGAATAATAAAACTGAATTCTTAAAATACGCCAATAAACATTTGGGAATGAGTACAATGCATTTGGAAAATTACTTTGACAAATCGCACGTATCTGTTCCAAATATTCAAGGGTTTACGCCCAATGTAATCGAAGAAAGAAAAATGAATATCGTAGGTATTGATGTTTTCTCTCGATTGATGATGGATAGAATTATCTTTATGGGTGTAGGTATTAATGATTATGTTGCCAATGTAATTCAAGCACAAATGTTGTTTTTAGAATCAACAGATCCTAAAAGAGATATTCAGTTGTTTATCAATAGCCCAGGGGGTGGAGTGATTGCTGGTTTGGGTATTTATGATACAATGCAGTATGTTTCTCCTGATGTAAGTACAATTTGTACGGGATTGGCGGCATCTATGGGTGCGGTATTATTGGCAGCTGGAGCGGCAGGAAAAAGAACTTGTTTGCATCACAGTCGTGTGATGATTCACCAGCCATTGGGTGGTTTTCAAGGGCAGGTTTCTGATATGGAAATTTCATTTAACTTGACAAAGCAATTGCAAAAAGAATTGTATGATATTTTAAGTACGCATACAGGACAAACTTATGATGCAATTACAAGGGATTGTGATCGTGACAATTGGATGAAGGCAGAAGAAGCGAAAGCTTACGGCTTGGTGGATGAAGTTTTGTCAAGAGCTAATCCGCGAAAAGAAGACTAAATTAGTGAAGAGTTGAAATCGAATTGCCAATGCAATTCTTAGGGGAGAAGTTGAGTTTCTAATCTAACGTGTACCTTTTTTATAAAGAACTTTCATGTTGGAACTAACTCAGCTTCTCCACCAGATTGTCATTAAGACAATCGACCTTCCGAAAAGGAAGGTAAACTCACCTTCTCAACTTTATTAAAAACAATGTTTAAATAGAATTATTAGTATTATTTAGAATAAAATTCATAATTCATAATTCTCAATTCGTAATTATTACATACCTTTATTAGGAGAAACGGAGAACCTGTTTCTCCTAATTTTTGTTTAAAGAGATATATTCCATTAATTTGATGATTTTCATTTGAATGGAATTAACAATTACAAAAAAAATAATATGAGTAAAAAGAAAAATAATTTTGTGTGTTCGTTTTGTGGAAGAGATAAGTCCGATGTATTAATTTTGATTGCGGGGATTGAAGGACATATCTGCGAATCTTGTGTAGAACAAGCCGAAACAATAATAAAAGAAGAGCTTTACGAAAGTAAAAGTGGAGGTGGTTTTGATAAAAAAGTCACGGCATTAAATGAATTCACTCCCTTGGAATTGAAAAATCATCTCGATGAGTATGTGATTGGTCAAGATGAAGCGAAAAAATTCTTATCGGTAGCTGTTTACAATCATTACAAACGTTTGAAGCATCAAAAGGGAAATGATGTTGAAATTGAAAAGTCGAACATTTTATTTGTTGGTCGAACAGGAACAGGAAAAACACTTTTGGCAAAAACAATTTCTAAATTTCTTGATGTGCCATTTTCAATCGTAGATGCTACTGTTTTTACCGAAGCAGGTTATGTTGGAGAAGATGTGGAAAGTATTTTATCCAGATTGTTGCAAGTTTGTGATTACGATGTAGAAGCAGCAGAACGGGGAATTGTCTATATCGATGAAATAGATAAAATCGCTAGAAAAGGAGATAATCCTTCCATCACAAGAGACGTGTCTGGGGAAGGTGTGCAACAAGCCATGTTGAAAATGCTCGAAGGAACGGTAGTGAATGTACCCCCACAGGGCGGACGTAAACATCCCGACCAAAAAATGATTCAAGTCAATACCAAAGATGTGCTTTTTATTTGTGGTGGAGCTTTTGATGGGGTAGAAGATATTATTAAAAATAGAATGAATGCTCAAGTGATTGGTTATAATCATGAAAAGAAAGAGCGTATCGATCAAGATCATCTTTTGCAATATGTGATTCACAAGGATTTAAAGCAATATGGATTGATTCCAGAAATTATCGGTCGTTTGCCTGTATTGACCTATTTGACACCCTTGGATTTAGATGCTTTGAGACGAATCCTTACAGAGCCTAAAAATGCTTTAGTAAAACAGTATAAAAAATTATTTTCTTTTGAAGGAATTGAATTAACCTTTACGGATGATGCGATTGATTTTATAGCAGAACAAGCTTTGAAATATGAATTGGGGGCAAGGGGATTGCGTTCTATTTGCGAAGCTATCATGACCGATGCAATGTATGATTTGCCTTCGGCTAAGGATAAAGTTTCTTCTTTTACAGTGGATAAAAAATATGCTGAAGAGAAATTGGATAAATCTACTTTTAGTAAACTTCGTGTGGCTTAATCAGTTATCAGTTATTAGTAGCTGTACTCTTTTGCTGCGTAATTTACGAAGAGCAACAATAAAATGAGATACTTCATCAATCTAGCATACAAAGGAACCAATTATTTCGGATGGCAATTCCAACCGAACGATATTTCTGTGCAGCAAGTTGTAGAAGAAAAAATGTCTATCCTTTTGAATCAACCAATAGAAGTATTAGGCTGTGGGCGAACGGATAGGGGAGTACATGCTTCCAAATATTATTTGCATTTTGATTTTGATAATGAATTTCCAAAGAATTTCATGTATCGAATGAATCAATTGCTTCCCAAAGATATTGCGTTTCGTTCTATTCATGAAGTGGCGGATGACGCACATGCTCGTTTTGATGCCATAAGTCGTTCTTATACCTACCACATCCTTTTTGATAAATCTCCATTTCAGTACGATACCCATTCTCGAATCATGTATGCAGATAGAATGGACTTGAAAATACTTCAACAAGCAGCGGATATTTTATTGGAATACAAGGAGTTCACTCCATTTTGCAAAACAAATGCTGATAACCGAACGATGCTTTGTGATATCACGGTAGCCAAATGGATTTTAAAGCCCAATGGAGAAGGGTTGGAGTTTCATGTAACTTCTGATCGGTTTCTAAGGGGTATGATTCGCTTGATTGTGGGCATGTGTGTGAATGTGGCTATAGGGAAGTTGAACATGGATG
>CAZOHX010000243.1:0-5109 GCA_964579315.1 uncultured Saprospiraceae bacterium | reverse complement strand
CTGCATCCATTCCACCACCACCATATTCAGGATCTACCATCATACCGAGAAAGCCTAATTCCCCCATTTGTCTAATTTCATCTTTAGGAAAAGTCATGGTTCTATCCCTTTCTATCACACCAGGTTTTAAAACCGACTGTGCAAAATCTCTAGCAGCTTCTTTTACTGCCAGTTGTTCTTCTGATAATTTAAAGTCCATATATATAATTTTTAAGTATTTGAATATTTTGCCTGCAATTTAGTGAAAAAAGCTATAATTTTAGATGATAATTCTCATTTTTTAGCGAAAATTCGCATTTTTATGTTATAATTACTTAGACAGATGTTTTTAAATATATTTTATCCAAATTGGACTATTTTACTGACCGTAGAAAGTAAAGTGAAATTCGTTAAGGATTCTTCAAATGTTTATTATTAAGAATCAAAAGTACACTTGAAATAAAAAGAAAAATAGATAAAATCAAGAAAGCATAAATTACATTATTTTCAAACTGAAAAAAGGATAATGTAAATATTGATAAGAAAAAGATTCTAAAAATAATATTCGATAGAAATAAAATACCATTGGCTCGACCATAAAATTCATTCGAGATATGATGAAATAAAAAGGTCGTTCTCATCACTCTTGTACCCGCATTCGTCAATCCTAAAAGGAAAAGCATTATATAAAAAATGATGTCATCGTTAGAAATATACAGGATGTAGAAAATAGATGTTGCTAAAAGAGAAAGCATAATAACAGCAATTGGCGTAGGTGTATTCCCAAATATTTTTCTAATAAAACTACCTGCCAATATAGCTCCAATCGCATAATACATGGTACTCGATGCATAAACTGTACTATCTGCATGAAGGTGATTGGCAACATATTGAACTCCTAAATAAAACCCTTCAATCAAGACGGCTACAAAGACAGAATAAGATGCTAATCCGAAAATAAAAACAGGCATATTTTTTTTTAAATATCGAAACCCTTCTTTCATTTGGACCAACAAAGGCTCAGTTAGTTTGTTTAATCTTTCTACTGGTTGATATCGAATAGTCATAATTGTAAGAAAAGATACAAAATATGTGATGCCATCCATTAAAAATATTTCATGAATTGACCATCTATCTATATCAAATCCAAGATTTATATCAAATCCGAAAATAATAATATGTCCATTTGTAGTACCTTCTAATAGCATTGCGGCAAAAGCACCAGCAAGCATACTTGTCGTCTGTCCTTGAATTTCAACATAGGAGGTAATTTTTCCATAGTGCTTTTGGTCTGTAATTTCCTGTAAAAAGGCATATAAATTCGGATAGTGAATATTGAAATTCAAAAAAGTGACTATAAAAACGGTTGCCACTAAGAATGTAGGTAAAATACCAACATAATATCCATATGCAGCTATAGATAGTATGGTTATGCCGCAAATAACTGTCAACCATAAAAAAATATTTTTGCGATTATATTTATCAATTAAGGTTCCTCCATAAGGCACCCAAAATAATGAAATAAGGGTGACGGCGATATAAATATACCCAAAAGATTGCATGTTTTGCTGCTGGGCAAAATACCATGGAATCGCAATTAAACTAATTCCTTGGGCAACACCAGAAATAGAATTTGCAAAAAATAGTAAAAGAATCGTCTTGATATTTTTCATTCAGTAGATGCTACAATTTTGAGGTGAAGTACGTCAAAACAAAAAGAACAACCACTACGATAAGTCCAAACATGAAAACATTATAACAAATACTAAGATACCTATATTTTTTGGCTAATACTTTTCCTAAAAAATATAAATCTCGGGTCATTGTAGCATATAAAAAATCTTGATCTTTGATCATTTCCATCATTCCCCAATGAAAATCTTCTAGTTGCATTTGATAAAAATTTCCAAAAAATAAAAGATTGGATTGTTTTTTAATTATATCTTCTTTGGTGACGATACCCGTTGTTATTTTTGGACGAGTGGCCAGCGTTGCAAAAATTATGGAAATTAAACATACTAATAATAATGCCGTGATCGGAACGACTAAAAAAGCATGTTTTTCAATACTAGGAATAAATGTTGATAAAGAAATAGAAATAATAATCGCATTCACAGATAACATGATATTGGATTTGTGATCAGCGATAGAACTTAGATTTACATGCGTTCTATACGCTGCACGATACATCGTTTCGACCCCCCTTCCCAATCTCAAATCTTTAACTTGTAGATCTTCTTCTTGTTCAATTTTGATATTTGGAGTGCTACTTTTCTTTTTGGATGAAAGCAACCTAGCTTCTTCCATTGAGATAGTGGTATTTCCAGGATTTAGTCTTATTTTCTGCTTGATTAGTTGCCGAAGATGTTTTTTCTTTCGTTTTCCAAATTTATTCCTTGCTACGGAAGTAAAATATTCATGTTTTTCAAGAAAATCAATTTCAAAATCTACCCAATCTTGATCAGAAAGAACCTTCCCTTGTGTGTAGTTCATTTCTAACCGAATTCTCCCACAACGATCCCAATAATTTTTTTTCCCTAAATGACTGAGATCCGCATCACAAATTATTTGTTCTAATAGATCTTCTGGATGATGTGGAAATACGGTTGCTAAAATGCATTTTTTAATAATTTCAAGTCGAACTGGATCATAGCCTTGAGATAATAAAAAGTCATTCGCAAATTTTGCACTTCTTTCCTCATGTCCCATGGGTCCTTCCGTATATCCTGTATCATGAAACCACGCTGCTAATTGAAGTATTTCTAATTCAGTTTCGGTAACTCCAATAGCTTGACCTATTTCCAAGGATGCTTTTACTACATTAATAGTGTGTATTAAATCATGAAAAACATATTTCTTATCTATTTTTTCATCAAAAAAAGAAGTGATATATGATTCTGTTTCAGTTAAAATATTTTGTGTTTGCACCATGATAAAGATATAACTAAAATTATGCCGACAAAATACAACTAATTAATGGATAATAAAGAATCAAATATAAAGAATTCGTAATATTTTGTATTGAAATCTAAATGAATGAATGTGAAAAATACGGTGAGAGATATCGATTTATAATAAGTATCTTAATACATAGGACATCCACAGTCCCCAGCTTTACAACTCATGAGAAAACTGAAAAGTAGTATGAAATAAAAATAATATTTTCTTTGAAATGTCATTATTCTATTACAACAGAAAGACCTCTGTCAATCAATGCAGATTTCATAGGCTTTAGCACTTCTTTTGGAGCTGTTTTTACTGTGGCTTTACCTTTGAAGTGAATCATCATTGCCAATTGTTCCGCTTGTGTACTACTATGATCTAATACATTCATAAAGCATTCTATAACCCAATCAAAAGTATTTTCGTCATCATTATATACAACTAATTGTGCGTCAGCAACTAATTCAGCTAATAAATCTTCTAAAAGAGCTTCTTGTGTATGATTTTTTATGTCCAACATGTCCTTTCCATTTTATTTGAATACAAAAATACAACATTTTGAGGATAAATGAAAGCATTCTGTGTAAAGAAATTTGGTTTTTAACATAAAATGTATTTTAATGATGCGAAATTAGTAGAAATTATAAAATTTTCTTAAAGTGAATAGAAATTACAATAATCCTATTTTATTAATAGTTATTAGTGCATTCCTTAATAAAATTTAATTCAAAAAAAGATTACTATAGATAAGAACAATTACATTTTTAAGTTAAAAACTATTGGTTATGAGAACAATGAAAAATGTATTGTCGGTATGTCTGGTCCTCTTGTTTGTTCAATTAAGTGTTGCACAATGTCTTTCAGGAGATTGTTATGATGGAAAAGGAATCTATCTTTATCCCAGTGGAGCAAAATATTCTGGGCATTTTAAAAAAGGAAAAATCCATGGTTATGGAACAGTCTATTTCACAAATGGTAATTTCTACACAGGAGATTGGAATATGAATTATCGGGAAGGAAATGGAAAGATGACCTACAAGTCTGGAGGTTATTATCAAGGTCAATTTGTAAGAAATCATAAGCATGGCAAAGGTAAATGGCTTTATGCCAATGGAGATATTTATGTTGGAGAGTTCAAAAATGATCAATCCGATGGAAAAGGTATCTACACTTTTAAGGATGGGGATAAATATGTTGGTCATTTTTTAAAAGGAGAATTCAATGGGTTTGGAAAAATGCTGTATAAAGATGGAGCTAGATATGAAGGATATTGGGCTCATAATAAAAAGAATGGGAAAGGTATTTATCTTGATGTAAATGGGAAAAAATTGGAAGGAGAGTGGATAAATGGAACGCATCAACAAAGAGATAATGCAAATCTTATTGTAGCTACACCATCTGAAACCAATGAAATGCAAGATTGTAATTCTGTTTATTGTAATAATCAAAATGGTTTTTATTATTATAGAGATGGTAGTAAATGGGTAGGTACTTTTAAAGATGGTTATCCAAATGGACAAGGAACTTGCTATTATGCAAATGGAGATAAATATGTGGGTGGCTGGGATCAACATGCTCCACATAATAATGGAATTATGTATTATGCCAGTGGAAAAATTTTGGGTGCAGTGTGGAATCACGGTCAGATTGTGAGAACTTTGAGTTCAAAAAATGAGATTAAACAAGAAGTAGTTAAGGTGGATTATGATAAAAAAGTGAAAATTTGGGCAGTAGTTGTTGGTATATCTACTTATACACATATGCAATCTTTGCAATTTACGGATGACGATGCTTATCAAATTTACGCATTTTTGAAGAGCCCCGAAGGAGGAGCTCTTCCCGATAATCAAGTTCGAGTACTCGTTGATGAACAAGCAACTCAGAAGAATATCATAAAAGCAATGCAACAGATGTTTTTGAAAGCAGATGAAAATGATGTAATCGTTTTCTACTATTCTGGTCATGGGGTAGATGGCAGTTTCGTACCTGCAGATTATGATGGATACAATAATTTATTACATCATGAGGATGTCAAAAATATCATGAAAAAAAGTCGTGCAAAACACAAAGTTTTATACGCAGATGCATGTTATTCAGGTAGTATGAATCGCCTTGCAAGTAAGGATGCTTTTTCCAATCAGTTAGATGCTTTTTATAAGGCTTTTGACGAAACCAATGGAGGTATTG
>CAZOHX010000242.1:0-5129 GCA_964579315.1 uncultured Saprospiraceae bacterium | reverse complement strand
ACTCATCTCTTCTTGAAGTGCATCATGATATGGACGAATCATATTTTGAATGCTTGTATCCGTTTTGGACGTACTCATTTCATACAATTGGCTTTTTGTAGTAACTTTGTGCCAAGTTTTGGAACAAGACCAAATAGAAAGAAAAGCAAGAAGAGTAAGTATTTTGTTCATTTTTATTTTTTGTAGTTTTCAGACAAATCCTATTTTAGAGAAATCTAATATTCACAACAAAATCAAAAAACTCTTTCGCTTTTAAATTTTATTTTTCCACAGGATTTGCCGAAGAACATTTTTTATAATTCAACCAGCTTTTCCAAGAGCCACTTTTTACTTGCAAGTACGGAAGTAGATAAAATTTTCTCTTTTAAAATTGATTTATCATTCAGTGCATTGAATTTCATTAATTCTGTAAGCATAGTTACAAAATTTTTATAAGGCAACCCAATTTTTGTAGCAACTTTTTTATTTCTATACAAAAATTGACGAAAAGAATTTATTCCTGAATCTAAAGCATCAAATTCTTCCTTTTCATAATAAATTTGCAAAATTCTTGTCCTAGCACCAAGGATTGTTTGGATATCATTAAAAACAAAATTTAAATGAACCAATGCCTTATCGAATTCAGCCAACAAAAAATAGTAATCGGCTAAGGCGAAGTTATATAAATCATCTCGAAATTCAGCTTTTAACAATTGGTGATTTTCTTCAATAAAATGCTTCGTCCAATCAAATTTTTGAAGTCGCAATGCCAGTCGGACAACATTTTTAAAGGTCCATGGGGATAAATAGTTATCATCAAAAACAAATCGCATCTTGATACCAAATTCATATAAATCAAGACATTCAGACAAGTAATTATCATCACCATCTCTAATTTTTCGAATAGTATAATTGATAGTATGAATAAAAATCTGCTTTTGCTCTATCAATGGTAAATCATCTAAAGAATGAGCCATCAACTTTTTTAATTTTTCAAAATAAATATCCGCCTTTTCCTCCGTTTGTAGCAAAAGTACACAATAATAAAAATCCAAAAAGGAATGCTCTCTCAGAACCTTTTCGTCTAAATATCCTTTCACGAAATTCAACATTTTTAAGTTGTAATCCGCTACCAAGACATTTTGACGATCTAGCATTTCACACAAATACTTCAATTTATTTGAAATAAAAAACAAATCAAAATAGTCTGAAGCGACCTGCAAAGAATCATCATACTCCCTTATTCTTTTGCCTTGAAAATTTCGATTATTGGCATCTGAAATAAGATATTGATGAAAATAAAATTCTGTATCATGATAGTGACTTTGTTCTAATTTACGATTGGCATTTCGTAGTGAAATTTTATAATGCTTATCTAAATTTCGCTTTGACAATGCTGACAATAGGTGATAATCAGGTAACGCATGATGATTTTGATACTCCATTTGTGCAATGTATTGCTCCGCTAACTTCAAGAGAAAACTCATTACATAATGAAGATGTTTGGCGTCAAAAGATTTAGTTTTAAAAACATATTGATAGGCATATTCCTTGTTCATCTTTTTTATTGGAAAATCTGGGGCACACTTTTTTAAATAAAAATAAAAATGGACAAGTTCTTCGTTTTTATTAAAAAAAGGCGATTTGATATAATCTCCAAATGCCCGCAACTCTTTGGAATTAAAAGTTTTTAACAACAAAATCAGCTTACTATCTTTCATAAAATGGACAAAAATATCTTGGTTCAATAATTGAATGCATAAAATTACAAGTTTTATTACAATATATCGTTAAAAAATATGAATTTATTTTTGAGTATCAATTTTAATATATGTTTTTTAATGCATTGATATCCATAATTTTACATAAAATAATTTAACTAAAAAACACCTTTTTTTCTTGAGAATCAAAAGAATTTGTTATTGTACAAATACAATTATCATCATACATTTGAAGTAATAAAGCAAGAAAACTATTTTCCATGAGACAATTAATAATCTTATTTATCATCATTTTCATCCAAATCAACCCATGCATTGCACAAGTATGGCCTGGAGATGTCAATAAGAATGGTGTAGTTAATAATATCGACTTGTTGTATATTGGGAATGCCTATGGAAAAACGGGTCCCAAAAGATTAAATGCAACGACCAATTGGGAAGCTCAAGAAATATCAGCCAATTGGGATGAGTATTTTTCAGGAAATATCAATCTTGCTCAAGCAGACTGTAATGGAGATGGAATTATAGATTATTTAGATTTTATAGTCGTTTATACAAATTATAATAAAACCCATGATACGCCAGATAGTGAAGTATTTATATCGGGTATTCCAAATCTCGATCCCCAACTTTTCTTAAATGCAAAAGACAGTATTTCTGTACAACAAGGTAAACAATTAGTCATTCCCATAAATTTAGGAGATGATAGTCTTACCGTTGACCATTTCAATGGAATTGCATTTTCAATATTTTATAATCCCGAAGTCATCCAAGGAGCTTCTATTCAATTTAATATGGATAGTTCTTGGATTAATAATGATGAAGATGTTTTTGCCATTGTTCAAAATGATAGTGAAAATGGTGTGGCAGATGTAACCGTCACTCGATATGGACAAAATGCCATCTCTGGAAGTGGGCAAATTGGTAGCATCGCCATCATTATTGAGGATGATGTCATTCCATTGGCTATGAAACAAAGAAAAGAAACCATCGCAATTGATAGTATCCGTATGGTCGATGAATTTTTAAATACTACTGCTATCGCAAATGATACCATTCTTTATATTATTCAAAAAGATTCAGTAACAAATAATTTAGATATTGAATTGAAACAAAAAATCAATATTTCCCCCAATCCAGTTGATGAATGGATGAATATTCATACACCATTAAAAATTCAAAAAATTGAAATCTATAATCTCCTTGGAGAAAAGATATTTTATAATGAAATGAACAATGCCAACTATGGTCAAATACTAGTAAAACCATTTTCAAACGGCATTCATATTATCAAATTATTCACAAATAAAGGGGTCATTTCCAAAAAAGTGTTGATTAAACATTAGACACCGTATTACGTCATTCTCAAAACTTAATTTATTATGAAAAAATTACTATTTATTCCAATGCTCTTCTTGATGTTTCTTTCAGGAATAAATGCACAGGTGGACTCTGTCTTACAACTTACGATCAAAGGTTCTGTAGGTATCCAAGATGGGGATACAGGTACTCCACCTACCTTAATTCCAGAATATGAAGTCATGTTTTCGGATGTTTTTTTCTTAGTTCCTTTTCTAACTGATTCGACAGGTAATTTTGAATTTGTATATGAATTTCCACTTGGTACAGAAAAAGAAGTAACTGTAAGTGTAATCGATTTATGCAATGGAGAAAAAATTGAAAAGAAATTTAAAAGTACTGCTGGCGAAGTAAGAGCAGACTTTATTCTCTGCCAAGATATTATTGTTCCACCAAACCCATCCATTTGCATGGCTTATTTTGGTTATGAAAATGGTTCAGAACCATTCAGCATCCAATTTAATGACTTATCTTATGGAAATGAAGTCAATAGCTGGAAATGGGATTTCGGAGATGGCACTTCAAGTACTGAACAAAATCCGTATCATGTCTATAGTCAAAATGGACAATATGCCGTACAATTAAGTATCACGACTGTGGATGATTGTAACCATAAAATAGAAAAATTAATAAAAGTAACCGATGATTGTAATTGTCCTGACATCTATGATCCCGTATGTATTGCAACTCCAAGTGGTGGCTTTCTTACTTTCAATAATAAATGTGAGGCTGTTTGTCAGGGATATAGTCCAGATATGTTTGTAGAATGTCAAAATGATACTACGGATTGCTTTGTAAATATTCATTTTATCCAAGACCCACAAAATCAATTTAACTATAAATTCATAGCCGAATTAGATTTATATGGACCCAATAGTCCAAACTCAAACATCAACTATACTTGGGATTTTGGAGATGGTGTTGTCGTGGAAGGTTCATCTGAAATCGAACACCTATATAGTGAAGAAGGTGATTATACAGTACTTTTAATTGTTAATTCTGATTATAGTAAATGTTTTAATGAAATAAAAATTCATGTAGGAAATTGTATTTGTCCAGAAATATATGACCCCGTTTGTGTAAAGAGTGATGAAGGAATTATCTCTTTTGATAATAAATGTTTTGCTCTATGTGCAGGATATTCTGAAGATGACTTTGTTCAATGTGAAACCGACAATTGTGGAGCACTCATTACATTAAGTGAAAGCGAACTTGATGATTTATTATCTGTAAAATTCAATGTAGATTTCATACCATTGCCTGTTCCCCAAATTACTTATTCTTGGGATTTTGGGGATGGTACATTTGAAAACACTCAAAACTCATACATCGTACACACATATCCCAATGAAGGTATCTATACAGCAATCTTGACGATAGATTATGGTCAAAATACTTGCACAACCAAAGTAGAAGTTAAAATTCCGTATAATGATGGAGGCTGTGTTTGTCCTGATATTTGGGATCCTGTTTGTGTCAAAACACCCAATGGAATTGTAACTTTTGGTAACTTTTGTGAAGCAGAATGTGAGGGTTTTACTCAAAATGATATTGTACCTTGTCAAGCAGATAGTTGTTTTGCATCCCTAATTATTTCAAAAACCGATACATGGAATACTTTCAAATTTTCAGGATATTCTTTTTCCCTTGTAGGTAGTCCAGATGATAAATATTTTTGGAATTTTGGCGACGGAACAAATGGTGAAGGTGCAAAAACCTACCATGAATATCAAACCGAAGGGCAATACGAAGTATCCTTGAGCATAGTCACAGCGGATGGACTAACTTGCACTACAACCACATTATTGGTCGTTTCGGAAGAAGACCCCTGTATTTGTCCAGATATTTGGGATCCCATTTGTGTCAAAACACCCAATGGAATATTTACTTATGCAAATCTGTGTGAGGCGGAATGTGCTGGTTATACGATAGAAGATGCCGTACCTTGTCAAGATGAACCATGCTATACTTCAATCATTGTGAGCTCTACGGATGATCCTATGACATTAGATTTTTCTACGGATTTTGTTATTCCAGTACTGGATTCGCTACCACAAGATTCCTTGAATT
>CAZOHX010000241.1:0-5136 GCA_964579315.1 uncultured Saprospiraceae bacterium | reverse complement strand
GCTACTGAATTTACTTTAATCGTAGAATTAAATAAACTGAACAAACTAAATCTAAAAGCGATATTATCTGCTTCTAAAAGATTACCCCCATAAATATCCTTTAAAACGATATTGTGCAAATTGGCAGAAACACTTGGAAATCCAGATATTAAAGACAAGTCAAATTTTTCAACTGTAAATTCTGTTTTTAAATTTTTGTTGATTTCGGAAGTCAACCGATTACTGATTTTCTCTCCAAAGAATGCTGCAATAACCAACGAGCCAATGACAATCACACCCAAAAGAACAGATAACCCGATAATCAATCGTTTGAGCATTTTTTTGAAAAAAGGCTTCTTAGGTTGTGATGAAATTTCAGTATTTGGGGCGACTAAACTATTCATTAAAGTAATTTTATGTTCGATAAATTAAACTCTACCAAATATAGTTGATAAAACATTATAATACGAAAAATACTTTCTGAAATTGTATAGATATAGAAAAAAATCAAATAAAACTTGATAGATGCTACATTCAAATATTAATTTTAATTTTTTTTCAAAAAAACTTGCTTGAATGAAATGAATAATTTACCTTTGCAACCGCTTCTAAAAAGAAGGGCGATTAGCTCAGTTGGTTCAGAGCACCTCGTTTACACCGAGGGGGTCGGGAGTTCGAGTCTCTCATCGCCCACAATTAAAAAAGCCATCCAAATTTTGGATGGCTTTTTTGTTGTATGTCGGTTTCTTTGATAATGGATTAAAATCTCAAATGTTTGACTGTTTTTGAGTTATTAATCAATTGTTTTAAAGAATCTATACCGATTTTTAAATGCATATCAACATAATTTTGAGTTACCGATAAGTCGCTTTTAGATGTTTTTACACCTTCTGGTACCATAGGCATGTCTGAAACTAGCAATAAAGCACCCGCTGGAATCTTATTTTTAAAGGCAGCAACAAAAATAGTAGCAGTTTCCATATCAATGGCAATCGGACGAAGACTTTTTAAATACTTTTTAAAATCTTTTCTATGTTCCCAAACACGTTTGTTGGTTGTATAAACTGTGCCTGTCCAATAGTCTAAATTATTGTCACGAATAGTTGTAGAAATTGCTTTTTGTAAGGCAAATGCAGGTAAAGCGGGTACCTCAGCAGGCATATAGTCATTGGATGTTCCTTCTCCCCTAATTCCTGCGATAGGTAAGATTAAATCTCCAACTTTATTTTTTTTAGTTTTCAAACCTCCACATTTTCCTAGGAAAAGTGCAGCTTTTGGTTTGATTGCAGTTAATAAATCAATTATGGTACCTGCGTTTGGACTCCCCATTCCAAAATTAATGATAGTAATATTGTTGGCAGTAGCACTTGGCATGGCTCTTTTTTGTCCTTTAATTTCGACGTCAAATTGTTCTGCAAATTTGACTACATAATTGTTGAAATTGGTCAAAAGGATATATTCTCCAAATTCTTCCAATTCTGTACCTGTATATCTAGGTAGCCAGTTGTTTACAATGTCTTTTTTTGATTTCATATTTTCTTTTTTATACATCTGTGAGTATCAAAAATTAAATCAAAATTATAGACAGATGCATGATTAATAAAGTTGTACAAGAATGGGCTAAAACATCTAGTATTTCGATGACTCCTGTACAGATTGTCATGTAAACGCTTTTTGGGAATAAAAGTTTAAAAAAAAGATAAACACCTCCTTATTTCTTAATATTTGTTGTACATTCGTCCTTATTTAGATTATGTATAGATAAGAAACGTGAAATTATTATCAGAATTTAAAATTAATGAAAAAGGAATACTTAAATCCATAAAAGATGTGAGTATTGCTAATCGCTTGTTTTCAATGGGCGTTTTACCTAATAATGAAATTGAATTATTGAGAATAGCTCCTTTTGGAGATACTTTGTATATCAATGTGGATGGAATTTTTTATGCCGTAAGAAAGAGTGAGGCAAAATATATGATGATGCAATAAAATGGCGAAAAATAATTCGTATAAAATAGCACTAATCGGAAACCCAAATGCAGGGAAATCTTCCGTCTTCAATTTGTTAACTGGGATGCATCAGAAAACAGGAAATTTTCCTGGTGTTACGGTAGATAAAAAAGTGGGGAAAATTGAGTCTGCCGTCGGAAATATTACTGTCGTGGATTTCCCTGGTCTGTATAGTTTACACACCTCTTCATCTGAAGAATTAATTGTGACTAATGTTTTATTAGATAAAGAAAACATAAATTATCCAGATGCTATAGTATATGTAGCGGATATTACAACACTTGAAAAACATATTTTATTATTTACCCAAATTAAAGATCTCGGCTTTCCAATTGTTTTTGCTTTAAATATGGTAGATTTGGCTTTATCAAGGGATATTTCCTTTGATATTGAAAAATTGTCAATGGTGTTGGAATGTCCTGTTGTGGATATAAGTTGTCGTAATGGAGGACAAAATATTGGAAAGTTGAAGACAACTATTGAATCCGTCCTTACTAATCTAAATCAATATCAACCTGTTAAGAAGTTTTATCATTTGAATAGTTTGGAGCAGAAAATGGTTTCTGAAGTAAAAGAAATGCTTCCAATTAAAAATGATTATCAAGCACTTTTGTTACTGCATCATTCAGATGAAATTGAATATCTTGGGGTGGATGATAAGCATAAAATTAAAAATATTAAAGTTAAATATGGATTCAAATCTCTACCACATCAAGTAGAAGAGACTATGAGTCGGTATAATCATTTTGAAGGACAAATTCGAAAAGGAATTCAGACTCATGGAAGTGGAGGTAATATTTTTACCAGAAAGTTGGATAATATACTTACGCACCATCTTTTGGGGCCTATTATCTTTTTTTCCTTGATGTTTGTTTTATTTCAAGCTATTTTCACTTGGTCTTCTTATCCAATGGATTTGATAGATGGATTTTTTACATATTTACATACTTATATTGAGCGGAATATTCCACCTAGTATTTTTACGGATCTATTGAATGATGGAATCATTGCGGGAATTGGGGGATTGGTTATATTTATACCCCAAATTGCGATATTATTTTTATTAATATCTATTCTCGAAGAAATTGGCTATATGGCTCGAGCAGTATTTATGTTTGATAAAATCATGCAAAAATTTGGATTGAATGGTAGAAGTATCGTGGCATTGGTATCTAGTAGTGCTTGTGCCATACCTGCGATAATGTCCACTAGAACGATGAATGACTGGAAGGAGAGATTAATTACCATACTAGTAACACCATTTATAAGTTGTTCTGCGAGAATTCCTGTTTATACGCTTTTGATAGGTTTGGTCATTCCATCAAAACAAATATTTGGCATTATAAATCTTCAAGGACTAGTTTTTATGGGACTTTATCTCTTAGGAATTGTTACTGCATTGCTTTCTGCCTTTATTTTGAAAAAAATAATAAAAAGTAATTCAAACAGCTTTTTACTTCTTGAGTTACCTAATTATAAATTGCCCGTTTGGAGAAATGTATTTTTTAGGGTTTTCAATAAAGTAAAATCTTTTGTATTTGAAGCTGGTAAAATTATAGTTGTAATTTCTATTGTATTATGGTTTTTAGCGGCTTACGGACCTAGTGATGAGATGCAATTGGCAAAGGAGCATGCAATTACTCTTGCACAACAGCAAAATTTATCTCAAGATGAAACCAATGATTTGATTGCTTCTAAGAAATTAGAAGTTTCTTATGCAGGACACATTGGAAAATTAATGGAACCAGCTATACGCCCACTTGGTTTTGATTGGAAAATAGGAATTGCATTATTGACATCTTTCGCTGCGAGAGAAGTGTTTGTAGGTACGATGGCAACTATTTATAGTGTAGGAAGCAAGGGAGATGAAATGTCTATAAGAGAAAGAATGAGCGTTGAAAAAAATATCAAAACAGGAAAGCTCACATTTGACTTAGCAACAGGATTATCCTTACTGCTTTTTTATGTTTTCGCCATGCAATGTATGAGTACATTGGCAGTGGTCAGAAAAGAGACAGGAACTTGGAAATGGCCTATTTTGCAGTTTTTCTTTATGACATCTATTGCTTATTTTTCTAGTTTGATTGTCTATCAGATATTGAGTTAGGGTATTTAAGGTGATTAATATTTTGGAACTGCTACTTCTGAGCGTGTGACAGAATGTGGGGAGCAAACGCGATTTATTAAACTAAACCTATTTAAATCTACTTTATGACTTTAGAATTAATTATATCTGTTCAAGTTAGCTTCAATACTTTATAGTTATGATGAAAATATTAATATATATTATCGGGCTTACAATTGTTTTGATTAGAGTCCATCTCAGGTTAAATTTTACCAATTTTTCACAAAATAGAGTAAATCTTACTAGAAAAGAAGATGAAAAAAGGAAGCTTTTATGGAGGGGTTATTATTTTCTTCTTTTTCTATACTTTCTTATTTTAGTATTTTTGGTATTTGGTTACCTCGATTAGTATAGACAATATGTTATTTTTAGCATGATTAATAATTAATTCCTGTTATTAAAGCAAATAATTATTTCTAATATAAAAATAATATTCAGAATCATTTTTTTAATTCGAAATACCTATATTGTTGTTTAACAATATCACAAAATGGAAAATCAAGAAAAAATAGTTAAAAAACCCAAGTGGTTACGACAGCTAGAACAACAAAGCTGGCAAGCAGAACTTATTGTTTCTGGGGTAGCTATCTATGGTGCACTACAGCTTCCTGACATGGTCAATCGATTTGCAAATTGGGCTTTGTTAAATCAATCAGATGATATATTATCTTTTGGATTTTTGTTCTTTCAATATTTGAATTTTGCTTCCTTAATTCTATTATTTGGATTTTTTATTCATTTTATCATGAGAACACTTTGGATTGGAATGATTGGTTTAGTTTCCGTGTATCCCAAAGGAGTTATCAAAAATTTAAATCGATATAGTGAATCATTTTCAGATCAAATGGTCAATGAATTTAATGATATCAATGGTTTTAATAAAAAATTGGATGATACTTGTAGTGTGACATTATCAACGACTATTGTTGGTTTTCTGACGATGTTGGTCTTCAATTTTTGGATTTTTGTAGGATTATACTTTTGGATTGGCTTGAAAAGTGTTTTAGGAGATTCTTCCAATG
>CAZOHX010000240.1:0-5146 GCA_964579315.1 uncultured Saprospiraceae bacterium | reverse complement strand
AGATACATGATATTTGGTAAAAATATATTTTTGAGTAAATTCATATTGTTATTTTAAATTAAAAAACGCATAATTTTCGTTAAGCGATTAAAATTCCAAAATCGGCCAACCATCTCTCTACGAATGGGCGTGCATTTTTTTCAATCAAATAGCTATCATAACTTTGTTTATAGATTAATCCAGATTTTTTTAATTCCATCAAGGTATTTTCAATCCAATGTTCACTATCCTTTCCAAATATTTTCACAAGAGCATCTTTTCTAATTTTGTAATGAATCAATATCAAATACAACACTATTTTCCAATGAGCATCCTTTATTTTAGGAAAATTAGCACTAGGTCTTTTTAAAATTAAATCATTATCTTGTAAACGAATATTGCTGATCCAACAGTTTAATGCAAGTCCAATATTTCCTTGTGAGTACTGATGAATTTGAGCAAATAATGGATCTATCTTGTTTGATTCTCCTATCAAGTTGTGCTTAAACCATAGGTTTATTCCGCCAGTTTTATGTCGATTTAAAAGCATCTTTTTTAAATCAGATTTATTGACAGGAGACATAATAATCGTTGAGAGTAATTGAGATTCTAGGGTAGTATATTTTCGCATCGCTTGGAAGCTATAAATATTACAATTCAATAAAAAATAATGTCTATTACCAAAACTTTCTATCAATTTTGCTAAATAATTGATGGCATTATGTCCATCTTCATTTTTCAACCACCATTGCTCTAAATCATTAAAAATAAATGTTGTTTTCTTAGAAAGATGTCCTAAAATAGTATTCAAATCTCCTTTTTTATCCAAGGCTTTTAAAATGGCATTCTGAATATCTTTGATTTGATAATTTTGTTTTAAAGGAGGATTAATGACAAATATTTTTCCTTTATTTTCTTTGGCAAGAGTGGTTGTGAAAATCGTTTTTCCTGACAGTGACGTACCCAAAATTATAATTCCACCTGCTACGCCTTCATTGATTCTTTGAATAGATCTCCTTGCCGTTGCAAATGATTTTTCTCGATGGACTAATTTTCCAAGATGACTACCCGTAAAAAGTTTTTTATAATAAAATGATAATTCATTTGAAATGTTAGGATCGATAGAAATGGCACGAATAAAGTTATAGGTTTGCTCAATTTTATTTTCATACAAAAGATGTTTTTCGTCAAATTTGATGACATCAATCTCTTGCTTACGCACAATCACAAATTTTTAACCATTTGATATTGTCGAAGTAATGCCGTCTTTTTTTGATTGATCCAAACACCCAATTTAGTATCTAAAATAGGCTTCGAAGAAATCTTAACATATGCATCTGATGAATTTAAAATGGAGCGAATATTCAAATCTGAAAAGGTGTTTCCAAGATAAGTATCTAGCTCTGTCTCAAAAGTAGAAATGGCTCGTTGTAGTCGATTTTTTGCTGTTTGCAGCCGTACTTTTGCTTTTTCAATATTTTCAATTTTAGATTTATGCTCGGTAGATTCTGTAGATTCAAACAAATATTTAATAAGATTTGCCGTATTATAAATCTCATCTGAATTTTCATTAAAGACCTGTTCTAGTACATTAATTTCTGCATCAAGCGGGTGTACATAAGCGGATTGAATGATATGGTTTTGAATATTTTCAAGATCCAATTGGATGGTTTCAAGATCATTCTGAGTATTGGAAATATGATTTAAAGCATCGATGTGAATCAATTCTTTGGTTCGAGATGATCCATGAAATGAAGCAGTAATTCGTTCTTTTTGTTCTTGGATTAAATCTTCCAATTTTAAGTGAATTGTCATTTCAATCAACTCATCAATTCCCTTGATTTGAAATTTAGATTTGGATTTTCCTAGTAAATGAGCTTCTACATTTTTAGCACTAAGGAGTAAATAGTCCAATTTTTCAAATTGTGGAGAAAGAGCATTTTTAAGACAAGATTTAATATCTAAATGATAATCTGCCACTAAAATTGCCTTTGTTTTTAAGTTCAAGCTCGCTTCAAATTGATGATGTGAAAGGATTTGATTTTGATACCAATCATTGGCAAATTCAGCAATATTAGATTCGTAATCACCAATCTCTTTTTTATCTAATTTTTTAAAATGGATGGTCTCAAAATGATCAAAAGCATCAACTAATTCATTGCTAAACATTCTTTCATTTTGCTTTAGGCTAGCTATGAATTGTTTGCTTAAATCAAGGGCATCTTTTTTCAACGTTTTAATTAATGATTGAATGGATATTTTCATCTCAGTGAGATGTGTATCCGAAAACTGTTCTGAATTTTCCTTCTCAATAAACAATTTTATAGTTTTTTCAATATGCTCTGCAAAGTGGATTAATAAGTTGAAATTTCGTTCACCAAATGTATAAAAAGTTCGTTGAGTCCTAGGCAATCCCTTCAATTGATAAAAGTAATTAAGGGTTTTTCGCCAAGGAATGGTTTTCTTATTGGGTAATTTTATTTTTTTATCTACATCTGATAGCATTCTATTTTTGGTGGATAAAAATTGAAATAACGCATTATTAAATAATTCATGGAGAGCGAGTAGATTGTCCTTTTGAAAGTCTTTAGAAAATTGCTCCATTTTCATCAAAAAAGCTTCAAGTTGTTGATTGATTTCGGATATTGATTTTTCGGATTTCAAATGGGCATTGATATCAATAAAAGCGTTTTCAAATTTATTACCCAATTGATAATAGACAGAAGAGATGGAAGAAATAGGTTGAATCAAATCTACCAAAGCATCCGTATTTGCACTATCCAATAGATGAATCCGTTGATTGACTGCTTCAAATTTAGAGCTAGCCAATGGTTGTATAGAAAAGGATTCTGAAATGGTTTCAATCTTTGCATCTGCATTATCCAAAACGACTTCATTAAAATTATTAGATGCTTTCACCAATAAAGTAGTGCCAATATTCTCAAAGAGTTGATTGGTTTTTAAAATAAAATCTGCTTGTTTTTCTATTTCGATACTAGGAATTCCTAAAATAATCAGGTCAGTAGTTGCAGATTGATGTTCGATAATTTGATAAAAAGGTTTTTGGTCAACACCATTGTTAATGATAATTATTTTAACATCGATTCGCAGTTTTTTCGCCAGATTTGAAATTTTGGATTTGACAATGCTATTTTCAGAATTATTGTAATTGACATACAGGATTCTAATCTTAGCTTTTGACCATTTTTCCGATTGAGTAACCAATCGAACGATATTGAGCATCATTTCAGCATTGTTATTATCCGTTCCACGCCACCACAAATCAATGGTTTGATACTTTCCAAAAGCATATCGCTCATCATAATCCAAATACAAAAGATTGTAATCCAAATGGATTAATTTTTGAGTCATTTTGTTGTATTCTTCAGGATTGCTGGTATTTTTGGGCCATCCCATCATGACCGTATTAGGGTCGATGCCCGTAAATCCAAAAGTTGAAGCGATAGTTTCTATACCAGTATAAATATTTTCAACTTCAACTTTTCTCCCAAAAATGCCTAAATCATCGAGCATTTTATGATGGTCGTTTTGATCGTTTTTAGACAAGTGTTTGTTCCCAGAATGGATCATCAAATTGAAATTGGTCACAATTCCTGTTCGCCCTGCTACCGCTTTACTAAATTCCAATAAATAAGGGCGATCATTGGTTTCACCGCTAAATAAAATAATATTAGGATTCCAGTTATTAGAAGCAGTATCCTTCAATTCCAATCTTTTCAGCCCCTTTAAAACTATATTTTCCCATACACTTTGCCAGACATCACCTGTTTCCAACAAGATTTGTTTTCGTTGCAACCAAAAATATATCCCAAGAATCACAGCAATTGCTCCAAACATTGCCAACATATCCAACTTGAACATTACCCCAAAACAAGCTACAAAACCAATCACTCCAAACCATCTTTTCACTTTAAAACTAGGTTGGAAATCAGGATTTGCCCAACTTTCCAAAAAGAAAGAAAGGTTAATAAATCCATAAGCAGATAGAAAAAACATGGAAACGACTCTTGCGATGACATCCAATTCTCCAATCAAAATTCCCATTTCTGCAATCACAAATACCAATAAAAGGGCATTGATGGGTTCATTTCCCTTGCCTTTTCCTTTTGCAAAAATCTTAGGAGTGATGCTATCCACAGACATTGCCTGTAATATTCTCGGACCACCCAAAATACCCCCTAATGCAGATGATAGCGTTGCACCCCAGATACCTGCGGCTACGGCAGGTCCAAATAGAGCAATTTTCATCAAAATATTATTATCAGATCGAAGCACTTCTGGATTGATAGAGTATGCGATAAAAAAAGCAAGACCAATATAAACCACAAATCCTACGGCAATAGCAGCTATCGTTCCAACTGGAATAGACTTTTTGGGATCTCCTAAATCCCCAGACATGGCTATTCCTGCAGTAAAACCTGTCACGGCAGGGAAGTAAATAGCAAACACGGTAGCTAAAGGTACCGCCCCATCTCCTGCAAACATTGCAATCGTTGTTGGAGCAAATTCTTTAGTTCCTAAAAATATGGAAAGCAAGGACAAAATAATTGCTGCCAGAATAAAAAATTGCGTTTTTAATGCAAAAGATGTACTAATTAGTGCAATAGCGGTCAAACTGACCAATGCAATAGTGCCAGTGATTCTCAATCCATCTAGGCCACCACTAAATCCAAAATATGGATTAAAACTTTCCGCAAAACCAATCAAATAGAGTGCGATGGATGCTGCTGTTCCGACATAAAGAGTAATTCCAATAGCTCCACCAATAGGGATGCCCATACTTCTCGAAAGGATATAATAAATTCCCCCTGCACCTACTTTTTTGTCTGTTGCAATAGATGAAACACTTAATCCTGTAGATATTGAGATAATATGTGAGACAACTACTATTAGAATAGTTCCAATCAATCCTGCGTTTCCTACAACCCATCCCATTCTCATATACATAATCACACCCAAGATGGTGAGAATAGACGGAGTGAATACTCCTGCAAAGGTTCCAAATTTATTTTTTGCCATAAATCAGTTCGTTTTATACCACAATGTACGTTTAGAAAATTTATTTGCTGCTGAAATGCTTGAAAATATCACTATAAATATTGAGTACATGGAAAAATTATAGGAGATTTTTGTTTTACAATGGAAT